>DATDHL010000213.1:0-11313 GCA_036521575.1 Edaphobacter sp.
CCGATGCGGCCGTGGTTGCTGTCGAGAAGGGTCACTCTGACGCTGAGGGTTCCGAAATCTACTCCTGCTACGATGGGCACTCGGTCTTCCTTGTCTTTGACGTGTTAAGAAATCGTTTACTCTCTGGTGTTTTTAGCGGTATGGAAGACTCTTGTCAATCGGGAAGAACCGAGAACCTACGATTCCAGTCCTTCAAACAAATCCGTCATATGCCAGGCCGCCCGAGTCTCCGCGCTGGCAGCAAGCGCGTAAAACTCCTCTGCGCCATACCGTTCAAACAGCGCCTTCGTCTGCTCCATCAGGGGAGCCTGCGAGAGATGCTGCCGGAAAGCTTCCTTCTTCCGCTCGAGCACCGACTCAACATCGAGCGTCACCGTCCACGGCATCGGCTTGGGAACCACTGGCCTCGGCAGAAAGAAGTTGGTCGTAACGTAAAACAAACGGTCAGGCTGATGCACCGCGACCAGTTCGGGAAACCGCCGAGCCTGCCCGCACCAATGAAACGCCGCCGTTGCCAATGACGAGGCCAGCATGTGGTCGGGATGCGTATTCATGCCCCCATCCCCACCGAAGGTAATCACAACGTTCGGCCTGAACTGCCGCATTCGCTCCACCAGTCCAGCCGCAGCCTGCGAAAACTCAAGAAACTCAAGCCGCCCGTCCTGATAGTCCAGCAGTTCATGGTGCGTCACCCCAAGCACCTTGCACGAAGCCGCAAACTCGGCCCGCCGTATCTGTCCTAGCTCTTGTGCTGTGGCCGCGCTGCCGCGATTCTTTGCTGCCTGTCCATCCGTCAGGCAAACCACATAGGTCTCCATCCCACGGTCCGCCGCCAGGGCCAAAGCGCCACCAAATGCAAAGCACTCATCATCCGGATGAGCCACCACACACATCAGCTTTAAGCCCAATCCGCACTCTCCTCAAGCTCCGTGTCATCAAACAGCAATTCTTCGGACACAATCTCATCCACAGGCGCATCCGGATCAACCGCACGCACCGGAGCGAACGTCCTCCGATGCAACACCGAAGGCCCCAGCTCCACGAGCGCCCGCCGGTGTGAAGGCGTCCCATACCCTTTATGCGAGGCCAGACCATAACCGGGGTGCGCCAGATCAAGCTCCCGCATCAGTGCATCGCGGTGTACCTTGGCCACTACCGAGGCTGCGGCAATCGAAAGGCTCAACGCATCGCCATAAAAAAGCTTCGTCTGCTGGCAGGGATGATCAATCCGCATCGCATCGATCAGCAGATGGTCCGGCTCAATCGAGAGTCCCATCACGGCCATCAACATAGCCTGTCGCGAAGCCTGATAGATGTTTACCCGGTCGATGGTCTCCGCATCCACCTCAGCGATACTGAACGCCAAAGCCATCCGACGGACCTTACGGTCCAGCTTCTCGCGTTCCTGCCTTGTCAGTTGCTTGGAGTCTTTCAACCCTGCCCGAGCCAGGCTGCTGATTCGCTCCGGCAGAATCACCGCCGCGGCCACCACCGGCCCAAACAGAGCCCCCCGCCCCACTTCATCCACCCCGGCAATCACCCGAAAGCCGTGGTAACGCAACGCCTGCTCCGGGGCATCGCTGCACACAAGCTGCTTGAGCATGCGCTGCTTCTCGGTTGCGGCCGTAACGGTTCGGGGAGCGCGAGTCGAAGGGGAGGAGGCCATACTCTTCAGAAAAAGTGTATAACCTCGCACACAAAACAAAGCCACGACCGGGATCGTGGCTCTGTGGAGAACTGGGACGAAAACTACTTGGCGCGCTCGACCTCGCGCAGACGGGCAGCCTTACCGCGCAGACCGCGCAGATAGAACAGCTTCGAACGGCGAACCTCGTACGACCGAACCTTCTCGACCTTGTCGACAACCTTGGAGTTGTACGGGAAGATGCGCTCGACGCCCTGGCCGAAGCTCATCTTGCGAACGGTAAACGTGCCCTGAGCGCCCTTGTTGCAGGCGATGACCATTCCTTCGAATGCCTGCAGACGCTCTTTCTCGCCTTCACGAATCTTGACCTGAACGCGGACTGTGTCGCCAGGGGCGAACTCGGGGAGATCGGTCCGCTCTAACTTTGCGGCCAGCTTCTGCATGATGGGATGAATAGACATGACTACTTTCCTGTTATGAACTCGAGTCTTTAGTGTACACGAAAACGCCCATTTAAGGCCGCATCCCCAAGGAAACACGCCTCATTCCTCGGGATTTTCCTCCAGAAACCGCAACTCGTCCAGAATCTCGCGGTCTTCGTCGCTGATCGGCATCTTCTCCAACAAATCAGGGCGGTTACGCAGTGTCTTCCTCAGCGCCATCCGCCGCCGCCACTGCCGGATTACCTCATGATTACCGCCCATCAGAGCATCCGGAATTGCCACCCCCCGAAACTCCGCCGGACGGGTGTAGTGCGGATAGTCCAGCAACCCACCTGCCCCATACGTCGACCGAGGAGGCCCATCCACCCCGCCAACTTCCTCCCCAGCTTCCTCCGCGCCAAAGCTCTCAAATCGCGACGAGTCAGGATTCCCTAGCGCCCCCGGCAGCAGCCGCACCACAGCATCCACGATCACCGCTGCCGCCAGCTCCCCGCCCGAGAGCACATAGTCCCCAATCGAAATCTCGCGGTCGCACAATAGCTCATTCACGCGCTCGTCTATGCCCTCATATCGGCCGCAAAGGATGACCACCCGCTCCATCGCAGCCAGCTCCTGTGCCACCGTCTGCGTAAACGGACGCCCCTGCGCCGAGAGTAGAATCACCGTCTCCTTCTGCGTATCGCGTTCAGCTTTGGGCGTGACTTGCAGTGACTGCATAGCATCGAAGATCGGCTCAGCTTTCAGCACCATGCCCTCGCCGCCGCCGAACGGCCTGTCGTCCACTGTGCGATGCCGGTCATGTGTAAAGCTGCGCAGATCATGCGCGGCAACAGTCACCAGTCCCGCGTTACGAGCGCGTCGCAGAATACCGTACTCAAGCGGGCTATCGAAGAAGCCCGGAAAGATCGTGATGATGTCGAAGCGCATACGTTGAAGATAATCCGTTCAGAGATGCTGGATCCGTCATGTAGCCGGACCGCGCATAATCACAAGGAAGTTGTAGGCCAGTGGCATTCCTCCGACTGGCTGTGTGCTCTACCATTTTATGAGGGCATAGCTTGCTATGTATCCATAGAGACATCGTGAAAGGGCCAGGTCAACAATCGACGATGTCTCCAGCAAAACTTGCCCTGATACTTGCCTTTGCACTGCTCTCTCCCTCAGTAGTGCAGGCCCAAAAGCCCTTTACGTCGAACCTGCTTGAATCATCGAGCCTGGAAAGATCCTCCGGATTCGTCATAAGAAATGCTACAAAGCGCCCACGTTCGTTCCGGCCATTCACGACGCTGGCCATCGCCCTCAATGTTGGCACGCTTGGGGGAGGAGTCGAACTGACGACGCCGCTCTCTCCCACGTTCAACCTTCGCGTTGGGGCCGATGCTGTCTCCCTTCGGTATCCCTATAGCCTCGATGGCCTCGACTACGCGACACATCTTCACCTGCGCTCGGCCCGCGTCAATCTGGATTGGTTTCGCCACCGCGGTAACTTTCACATTAGCCCGGGGCTCTTCTACGCCAACAACTCGGGCACCGCCGTTGCCTCTGTTCCGCCGGGCAAGCAGTTCGAACTCGGGGACCAACCGCTTATCAACACCGTCGATGATCCCATAGGAGGCACGTCCTCCATCGTTTATCCCCGCCGGTTTGCCCCAATGCTTACGGCTGGTTTCGGCAACGTGATTCCGCGTGATGGACGCCACTTTACGATGCCTATCGAGTTCGGCGTTGCCTTCACCGGCCAGCCTCATATGGATGTTCATCTCAACGGCACGGCCTGCACGAATCAAGGTTGCTTTGACATCGCGATCGACCCTGCGAGCCAGCAGAATCTTACCGCTGAGATTCACAAACTCAACGGCAATCTCAAGAAACTGACCGTCTATCCCATCCTCACCGTTGGGGTTGCTTATCGCTTCTGATCTGTGTCGGTATCCGCAGTCCGGTTCACATCCACCAATCCAACCGGCAATAGCATATCCACGCGCTTCGCTTCGGTGTCTACGCCAACCAGAAATGCCTTCGCAAAGGGAACAAGAATCTCGTCCCCATCGTTTGACCTCACCTCAAGCAGCGGAGCCGCGTCTTCGAGTTTCCGGCTGCCATCAGGAGTAGAAGGGAACTGAACATCCTCGATCACTCCGACAGGAACCGCGCCGTCGTACAGAGTGCACCCGATCAGGTCGCTAATGTAGGCAGACTCGTCATCCAGCGGCTGCCGCTCCTCGAACGGAACGATCACATCGAGACCCTCTAATTGCTCCGCCTCCGAGATCGAGTCGATCCCAGCAAAATGCAGCACGATTCGCCCCACGTTCTTGCCCACCGGGAGCCAAAACGACACCACCTCTGCCGCTCGCGCAGCCGAAGCCTCCCCGCTAAAGCCTTCAGGAGCAAGAAACACCCGATTTCGGTCGTCAAAGCGCTCAGGGAAGTCCGTCAGAAGCTCCGCCAGCAACTCGCCCTTGCGGCCCTGTGGACGAAGCAGATGCGCCAGCACAACCCAGGATGGATCGTTATTTGTCATGCGGAGATTCCACCAGAGAGACCGATGAACCGTCGAGCCACGTAGCCCGACTGCAGAACCGGATCATGGGTGGGGAGGCGCTACACCCTCTTCCACAATGTCCAGCGAAAAGCGATGACGTTGTTTCATGCTGGCGGCGCTCAGAATCGTACGCAACGAGCGTGCTGTGCGACCCTGCTTGCCGATCACCTTGCCCACATCCGATGGGTCAACGCGCAATCTCAGCACGGTTGCATCGCCATCGGGGAACGCCTCCACGGAGACACTCTCGGGGTGGTCCACCAAAGCACACGCAATCTCGTAGACGAGATCCTTCATGTTCGTCGCAGAGTTATCCCCTGCTGCCTGCTGTGTGGCCTCGGCCATCACACATACCTCCTGGGAGTCACGATGCGACGCTCATGCCCAACCCTTCGCCTCGTCTTTGTCGCGAGATCTTCCAGGAAATGCATTGAAACGGGTGAAGCATCGGTTCATGGATAAGGCCTGGGCGAGTACCCAAAGCGTTGACCATTTCGCCCACCGGAACTCCCGGTGTGGCGATATTCAGAAGTGTACGTGAGCGGGTCGTTGAATGCGAGACGGGAATCGACAACGTCAGCAATCTTTGGGAACCGTTTTGATATTCCCAAAGATTGCGTTACTCAAGTGACCTTAGGCAGCAGAAGCCTCTTCGGTCTTCGCCGGAGCCGCAGCCAGAAGCTTCCCTACGCGCTCCGACAGCTGGGCGCCTTTGCCAGTCCAGTACTCGATGCGGTCACGCTTCAGATCGACTGTCGCAGGGTTCGTGCGCGGATTATAGGTACCCACAACTTCAACCGAGCGGCCGTTGCGCGCACGATCCTTTTCGATAACAACGATGCGGTAGTGGGGCTGCTTGCGCGCTCCAACACGCGCCAAACGGATCATCAACACTGGGAATGCCTTTCAAAACTTTGATTTTTGGGTGAGGTGACGATACCGCCAAGGCCCGTTCTTTACAGCTGGCGGAAATACACAACCCAACACCTAAGTATGGCGGAAATCACAGCTTTTCGCAATGGGCAGCCTGCCTTTTCAGGGATTGGCCACGCCTTCCCGCGGCGGTTTAACCCCGACACAGCTTGTTTCATGTTGAAAAATCTCTGGAACTGCTCGTTATCTGCGGTAGACTCCAGTGTGTTCACCCGCAGACGGAATAATGTCCGCCAATTGCAGGTAGTCCGCAAGGGAGGAAATGCGTGGCCCAGTGGCAAAAGCCCAAGGGAGAAAATCCAGTTCGCACCGCCGTGCGTTTCCCTATGCAGCTGGCTCTGCACGTTCAGACGGAGCAGGGCGAACTGGACGCTGTAACCGAGAACATATCGGCCAACGGCCTGCTGTTCGTTAGCGATCAGCTACCCGAGGTCGACAGCAGGATCGAGTTCACGATAGCCATGCCTTCGGCTGTCATGGGCTCGGCGACAGACGTAACCATTCACTGTATCGGCCGTGTCGTACGCCATTATCTTCAGGATGGCAAAAAGAAAGCCGCTGCCGTGATCGACGAATATTTTCTAAAGGCCTGACTTTTATGACGGTTGTCCATTTTGACCATACTCGGAGCGAGGACGAAGCCCCGGAAGAAAGCAACTCTCCCGCCGGCGTTCGGGTGATCCTGGCGGATTCGCAGGCGATCTATCGCGTGGGGATGAAGAAGGTCTTTGCCATCGAGGACGATATCCGCGTCGTCGCTCAGGTCGAAACCTTGAGTAACCTCTACGTCGCGCTCCAGCGTTACCCCACCGATGTCGTCGTCCTCGAAGGCCAGCTCATCGCCGGCACCATCGACGCCATTCCGGAACTCGTTCGCAGAGCCCCTGAAGCCAAGCTCATCGTGCAGGTCACCGAGACCGACGAGGCCAACACCGTCGAACTCTACCGCCGCGGCGTCCGTGGCGTCGTGCCGCGCTCCATCGCCCCTGATCTGCTAGTCAAGTGTGTCCGCAAAATCTCCGAGGGCGAGACCTGGATCGACAACCAATCCATCAACTGGGTTATCGAAGCCTACCGTTCGCAGGCCACAACCCTGACCGATCCCCGCGTCCAGCCCAAGCTCTCCAAAAAGGAACTGGCGATCATCAGCTGCATCACCCGCGGCATGCGCAACAAAGAGATCGCCTACCAGATCGGCACCACCGAGCAGGTCATCAAGAACTACCTGCGCAAGATTTACGACAAGCTCGGCGTCTCCGACCGTCTCGAACTCGCCCTATACTGCCTCCACCACGAGCTGCTGAAAAAGTACCTGCCGGAGTCCGAAATCAACATCATGGCGCAGACCGAACCCACCCAACCTCTTCGCGCCAAGATGTAGTCAATACACGGCGTCTGAAAATTGAAAAGGGCCCGCAATCCGCCGGGCCCTTCTTATCGTTTGCTGCCGAATCGATTACTGCTTGTCGATCTCGATGTCGATCGTGAACTTCACCTCATCGCCAACCACCGCGGCGGGGAACTTCGGTCCAAAGGTGTAATCCGACCGCTTCAGCAAACCCGTCGCCGAAAAGCCGCTGCGCGTCTTGCCATCCTTGCCCGTCTGCGGAGGTGCCGGACCATCGACCTCAAGTGTGATGCTCTTCGTCGTACCCGTCAGGGTCAGGTCGCCGGTCAGAAGCAGCTTGCCGCCGCTATTGGTCAGCGAAGTCGACTTGAACGTGATCGTCGGATACTTCGCCACATCGAAGAAGTCAGGCGACTTCAGGTGCTTATCGCGCGCGTCAACGTTGGTCGTAACCGTGGTTGTATCCACCGTCGCTTCCACACTCGACTTCGTGATGTCCTTGTCGTTCAGGGTGACCGTCCCTTTGACGCCGGCAATGGACCCGCGAACATTGCTCACGCCCATATGGCGGATCTGGAATCCAACGCTCGAGTGTGCCGGATCGATGGTCCAGGTAGAAGTTTGCGCTTGTGCGCTCGTGCCGGCGGCCAGCGTCAGCCCGGCCAGCGTCAGGGCCAACAGGAATCTATTTCGCATATGCTGTATTCCTCGTGCTTTCTTATTGCAATGTTGTGACTTAGTTCAGATGCGCGCCATTGCCAAACGATGCGGTGAGTCTCTTATAACAGCAAAGCGCCTGCCCATCCCAGGGGTTTTGTCTTAGGTTTGTAATTCTGTAGGAAGCCACCCCAGCCAGATGCTAGCATCTCGACCATATGGCCCTGTTGCGTGAACTACGATCGCTAACCCCGATCCAGAGACGAACCTTTACCGCCTGTTTCCTCGCCTGGACCCTCGATGCGTTTGACTTCTTCCTCCTCACCGTCTGCCTCAAAGCCATCGCGGCAGACTTTCACGTCAGCATTCCGCAGATCGCCGAGGCCATCTTTTTTACCCTCGTCATGCGGCCCGTCGGCGCCCTCCTCTTCGGCTACCTCGCCGAACGTTTTGGCCGGCGTCCCACGCTGATGATCAATGTCCTGGCCTTCTCCGTTTGTGGATTGGCTTCGGCCTTCGCTCCTACCCTAACCGCCTTCCTCATCTTGCGCGCACTCTTCGGGGTCGCTATGGGGGGTGTCTGGGGCGTTGCTGCTGCTCTCGCTCTCGAAACCCTACCCGCGTCAGGCCGAGGCACCTTCTCTGGACTCCTGCAAGAGGGCTACGTTTTCGGTAACCTCCTCGCTGGCGCTCTCTTCTGGCTTGTATTCCCGCATCTCCACGGAACCGGCATCTTCATCGGCTGGCGCGTCCTGTTCATGATCGGAGCTCTGCCCGCCCTGCTCGCCTTGTACATGCAGTTCAAGGTCGAAGAGTCGCCCGTCTGGCTGGCAGCAAAAGCTAAGCGTCTCGCCGAAGGAGGAAGCCATCGCCCATCCTTCAGCTTTCAGTCCTTCGTCGACTACTGGCCCAGGTTCCTCTTCCTCGTCGCTCTCATGACCGCCTTCAACTCCTTCAGTCACGGCTCGCAGGACCTCTACCCAACCTTCCTCCAGAAAGACCACGCCCTCGACCCCAGCCGTGCAGGCTTCATCCTCGTCATCAGCAACATCGGAGCCATCCTGGGTGGCATCACCTGCGGAAGTGCCTCGGAGCGTTTCGGCCGCAAGCGCATGATCATCATCTCGGCCCTTATGGCGCTCCCCGTTATTCCGCTCTGGGTCTGGTCCCATTCCATCGCGACTCTGGCTCTCGGCGGCTTCCTCATGCAGTTCATGGTGCAGGGAGCCTTCGGCATCGTCCCGGCCCACATCAACGAACTCTCCCCGGGCCCCGTACGCGCGGTCTTCCCCGGCTTTGCCTATCAACTGGGGAATCTGTTCTCGTCCAGAAACGGTGTCTTTCAGGCAGCCCTCGCCGCTCACTTCTTTGGCGGAATGCTCACCAACGTGAT
Source organism: Edaphobacter sp. (assembly GCA_036521575.1). Lineage (GTDB taxonomy): Bacteria > Acidobacteriota > Terriglobia > Terriglobales > Acidobacteriaceae > Edaphobacter. Next base: position 8,965 of record DATDHL010000213.1, read on the forward strand.
GATAGGTGCCGTTATCGTGGGCTCGCTCGCCGTCGCTATCGTGACTTCCCTGGGCCACGAAGCCCGCGGAGAAAATTGGTCCGAAGCGATCAGTAAACCAGAGGAATCTGCCGCGGCGTAAAACTAACATTAGCCAAATGAATTACTTACCAATTTTTTTCTCGGAGACCCCAGCAATAAATAGACTTTAGGAGATAGGTCCCCCAAGGGTGGTACCCCCAGCAACTGACGGGAACCCGGCAAAATCCATTGAGCGACCCTGGGAACGGAGCGCACGTAAGAGCAAGAAAGCCATCCCGAGCAGAAGCCAGCAAACATGAGGCCCTGCAAGGATATTCGCAAGGTGAGGATGGTGAACGGCCAAACCGCGTACAAGGCCAATTCGTTGTAGCAGGACCCCGGTATTGACGAGAAACACAGCGCAAAGGCCAGCCGTCCACTTGGCTGCCCGTTGTTCTAGATTCCGAAACGCCCAGACCAACGGAATCAGCAGCAAGACCGCCATATAGTAACGCTGGTAGACAGGAAGTAATCCGATCCCAAATAGAGTCCCAATCCGCAGTAGATGCTGATCGACCCCACGGTCCGGATCTTTGCAGAAAAACCAAAACATCAGTAGTCCGCCGCCAATCAAACATGCAATCGCCGCAGTCATCCCGCGATGATGCGTCATGGCATAGATAGGAAGCTGCAGATCGATTCTGTCAAAGCGATTGAGATTCGTCTCGGCGACATCAGAAGATCCACCGTTAGCAAAAGCGACGGAAGAATTGAATCGCAGGCTATCAAACCACGCTGAACCGCTCTTCAAGGAAGGATAAAGAGAGACCGCAGTGGTAACTCCAACGATCAGACCCGTCACGGCAAGCGCACGCCACCCACGCGCCCACAGCAGATAGGGCACGAGAAGCAGACCAAGCGCAGCCTTCAGGCAGATCGAGAGCGCAATGCACACTGCCGCCAGCACCTGCGACTGATTGCTCGGGGGAAGCTGCTTCACCAGCAGGTAGATCGCAACAAAGAGAAGGCTTGCCGAAAGGCAGGCAAGATTCGTTACATGTAAAGCCGACTGAGCGGGAGCAAAGGCCAGTCCAAACGCTAGAAACACTGGTTTCGTTGCTTCTCGCCAGCTGCCCGGCACAAAAGAGGCAAGAAGCACGAGCGCGAAAACGTAAACCGCAGCGCTGATCCAGACCAGCACCATCGAGGCCACTGGCCAGGGCAGCAAAGCCAGCGGAAGAACTGCCACCAGGCTCGGTGGCGGATAAACCGAGTGCGTCCCCGACTCGTTGTAATAGACGTTCCCTTTAGGCGCGCCAGCCGCTCGCCATGTCGGAAAGAACAGGTGGGCATCATAAGGATTCCGCCCCTGCAGCCACAGTCGCGCCGACGCATAGGGAGCAGCAAAGTCATTGACTCGAGCACTCTCGGCCCGCAAAGGTCCACGAAACAAGAACAAGCCGGAAGCAAGCAACACGGCCACCCATGCAAGCAGTGTTGTGGTCCTCAGAATAGAGTTCTCCCGTTGCGAAGCCAGATGTTTGAAGTCGAAAACCTTAGCCGCTCGAAAGCCTCAACGAGAGCGGCCGCAAAGCCAAGAATAGCCCGAAAAGAGTATTCTCTTCGATGGCACGAACGGGTTAGATCAGGAAGTTTTATGGGAATTGTCACTTCGGGTTTGAATTTGGCGCAAGGACAGTTGAAGGTAGCGGCGCCGTTTTTGATTCAACAGGATTGGGCCGCATACACGCCTGAGCAACACGCCATCTGGTCCGAACTCGTCAGTCGCAGAATGCCGCAGCTCCATCAACACGCCTGCCGCGAGTACCTCGAAGGCTTCGAGCAGATCGGCCTGCGCGAAGACAGCCTGCCCGATCTGAAGGCCGTCAGCGCACGCCTCGGCCCTCGCACAGGCTGGCAGTCCACACCAGTTAGTGGATTCCTTCCGCCCGACGCCTTCTTCGAGATGCTCGCTGCGAGGATGTTTCCGACAACCACCTGGCTTCGTTCACGCGACTCCATGGAGTACACGCCTGAACCCGACATCTTCCACGACGTCTTCGGCCACGTGCCGATGCACGCTCATCCTGTCTTCGGCAACTTCCTCCAGCACTACGGCAAGATCTGCGCGGGCCTGATGTCCGACCCTGTTGCCTTGGAGCGTATGGGACGACTCTTCTGGTTCACGGTAGAGTTCGGGCTGATCCGCCAGAACGGCGAGATCAAGGTCTATGGCAGCGGCCTGATCAGCTCACACGGTGAGTGCACTCGCGTCCTCGCCGGGGGCTGCGAGGTGAAGGAGTTCAACCTGGACGCCGTCCTCGATCAGGAGTTCGAGACCGGAACCAT
>DATDHL010000214.1:0-11702 GCA_036521575.1 Edaphobacter sp.
GCCTTTTCGATGAGGTCGAGGAAGATTTGGGCGTTGCCGCCGCGCTTCATGGTTTTGAGGACTGAAGCTGAGGCGTGCTGGAGGGGGACGTCGAGGTACTTGGCGATGTTGTCATGGCGCGCCATGGTCTCGAGCAGGTTCGTCGTGACCTTGTTCGGGTAGGTGTAGAGGAAGCGTAGCCAGCGGAGGCGAGGTAGAACGGCTAGGGCGTCGAGGAGGGTGGCGAGACCGTCGGTGAAGCCGAGGTCTTCGCCGTAGCAGGTGGTGTCCTGGCCGATGAGGGTGATCTCGCGGACGCCCTGGGCGATGAGGTTTTCGGCCTCGGCGATGATGGAGGACATGCGGCGCGAACGGAACTTGCCACGGAGCTGCGGGATGATGCAGAAGCTGCAGGGATGGTCACAGCCTTCGGCGATTTTGATGTAGGCGCTGGCGCGAGGTGTGGTGAGGATGCGGGGGGTGGCGTCGGTGTAGAGGTACTCGGGCAGGGCGGCGGTGGCTCCGTCCCAGGCGGCGCGGGAGAAGCGGCCCTGCTGCTGGCGGAGGTCGCCTTCGGGACGGGATTTTGTGCCCGCGTTGGGGATGTGGGCGATGTGATCGCCGGTGTGGGCGAGGGGTTCGTCGCCGTGGGTGGTGCCGGTTTCGGCGAGGGATTGCACGATTTTGAGTTGCGGGGCTACTTCGCGGTCGTTTTCGGGATCGGCGAGCGGGCGAGAGTGCTGGCTTACGGCGCTGGGGGCGCGCTCGATGAGATGGGCTACTTCGGCGTCGGTCTGGGCCTTGCCGATGGCGTGGGTGTGAATAGTGGACTGCGGGGTACCCTGCGGGAGGATGGTAAAGGGGGTATTTGCTGCGGGCTGCGGTTTGGGGGTGAGGCCGGCGGCGGCGAGGATGGCTTCGAGTTCGCCGGTACCTACTACGGCGTCGACCTCGGGGATGTTCTTCTGGATCTCGTCACGGTAACGCTCGACGAGGCAGCCGGCTACGATGAGGCGCTGGGCTCTGCCGCCGTTCTGCCGCTTGTGCTGGACCATCTCGAGGATGGTGTTGACGGACTCCTGCTTGGCGGAGTCGATGAAGCTGCAGGTGTTGACGACGAGAATTTCGGCGTCCTCGGCGTTGGGGGTGAGTTCGCCGCCGGCGTGGTGGAGGAGACCCATCATGACCTCGGAGTCGACGAGGTTCTTGGGGCAGCCGAGGGAGACGAAGCCGATCTTTGGTCTTGATTGCTGGGCTTCGGGCAGGGTTGTAGCTTCGATCTGTGTGGGGGGAGTCACGAACTCTTATTTTATCAAGGTTGGTGTGGCTTCGATTCCTTTGGCTTGTAGGGTGGAGGGTTTAGCTGTAGAAGATTCTTCATGGTGCTTCAAATTGCTGCGGAGGGTGACCTTGCCGAGATCGTCGATCTGGCGAATCGGGCGTACCGGGGGACGGGTGCGTCGGCGGGGTGGACCGTCGAAACAGACTTTATCGAAGGGGAGCGTACGAGTGTGCCGCGTCTTCGCGAGGAGCTGGTGGCGCATCCCGAGGCTTTGATAATGACGTGGAGGGATCAGAGCGATGGGTCTTTGCTTGGGTCGGTGTGGCTGGAACCGCTGGAGGATGGGGTCTGGTATTTGGGATTGCTCAGTGTTCGTCCTGAGCTTCAGGGGAGACAGCTGGGACGCAGGCTGCTTGCGGCGGCTGAGGCGGCGGCGAAGGAGAGAGGTGCGCGGCGGATACGGATATTCGTTCTCAACGTGCGGGATACGCTGATTGCCTGGTATGAACGCCGTGGCTACGTCCTTACCGGAGAGACGAAGCCCTTTCCTTATGGCGATGAGCGGGTTGGGAGGCCGCTGCGCGATGACCTCGGGTTAGTGATGTTGGAGAAGGCCGTGTGATCTCGGCTATTCGCCGAGCATGATGCGCTGGATGCGGTGGGCGCGGCCGGTGGCCCCGTCGCAGGAGATGAGGGCGGCGCACATCTTGGGGTTGCCCTTGGCGGGCTCGAACTTGCCGGGCATTCCGGTGAGAAAGCGGTTGAGGACAAGCTCGGTTTCGACGCCGATGACGGAGTCGTAGGGGCCGGACATGCCTACGTCGGTCTGGTAGGCGGTGCCTCCGGGGAGGACGCGCTCGTCGGCGGTGGGGATGTGGGTGTGGGTGCCGAGTAGGGCGGTGAGGCGGCCGTCGAGATACCAGCCGAGGGCGACTTTTTCGCTGGTGGCCTCGCCGTGGAGATCCATGAGGACGACTTTGGCGCCGGATTCTCGGGCGATCTGGCCGAGGAGTTCGTCGGCTTTGCGGAAGGGGTCGTCGCAGGAGGACATGAAGACGCGGCACTGGAGGTTGATGACGGCGTAGGGCTGGCCGGTGGGGAGCTCGCCCTGGTAGAGGCCGAAGCCGGGGGTGCCGACGGCGTAGTTGGCGGGGCGGAGGATGCGGCGGCCGCGCTCGTGGGAGTTGGCGGGGACGGTCATGTATTCGAAGATTTCGCGCTTGTCCCAGATGTGGTTGCCGGTGGTGATGACGTGGGCTCCGAGGTCGAAGAGCTCTTCGGCGATGGAGGGGGTGATGCCGAAGCCTCCGGCGGCGTTCTCGCCGTTGATGACGAGGAGGTCGACAGCGTTGGTTTCGATGACGTGGGGCAGGTGTTCGCGGACGATGTGGCGGCCGGCGGAGCCAAAGACATCGCCGACGAAGAGGATATTCACTTTGAGATTTTACATCGGCGCGGCGTGCTGTGAGGATTCCGTTGGATGCTGGTTGGCGTTTGTGTGGTAGCTTTTTGTGCATGGCACAGAGCGAGCGGTTTCAGTTGAGTGTGCGGGTGCTGGCGGTTCTGGCGAGTGAGCCGGATTCGATGCACACGTCGGCGGCGATTGCGGAGACGCTGGGCGAGAGCGCGGTGATGGTGCGGCGGATGTTTCTGTTGCTGCATAAGGCCGGGCTGATTGTGCAGCGGAAAGGGCCGCATGGTGGAGCGAAGCTGAAGGTTCCGGCGAAGCAGATCGGGCTGGGGGATCTGTTTGAGGCTACGTCTGGGGACTGGTTTTCGCTTGAGGATAAGGCTGTGGCGGGGTGGATCAAGAAGGTGAAAGGGGATGCGGTGGCGGCTATGAATGAGCACTCGCTGGCTGGGGTGGTGAAGCGGATGAAGAGAGCTAAGTAGCCGTTTTTTTTATATTTTTTTTTGGACTGCCCGAGGGGTGCCAGGTCGCCGATTTTGGTGCGCTGGTGTGGTGTTTTGGTGGTTAGCTGGTGGAAAAAAGTGTGGTAAACGTGGTTTGCGGGTGGCACGTTTTGGGTGGTGAGTGGGGAATTGGGTCATGCTTCGTGGGACTCCCCAACCTTCGCGCGATCAGGCGCGCTCAGGATGGGGCACCCGGCGAGCTATTGATTGTCTGATAATGTGACGACGCTTGAATGAGCCGACTCGGCTCTTCTGACGGCAGGCGCAGCCGATGATGCCGAGAGTCCCGATTGCAACCAGAGTGCTCGCAGCCGGTTCTGGAACGATAGAAGGGGCGGTGCCAGAGAGCAGGGCGATGCCCACGGGATCATCAAGTCCAGAGATTAAGACTTCCTGACCGGTGCCGTCCAAGTTTGCGTTCCATATCTCGCCAGGGGACAGAGACGTCGTCCAATACATCTTCCCATTGCCGAAATCCAACGATAAACCGGCTTGGCCCTGCACACCTGTCAATACTGTTTTCTGATTTGAGCCATTCAGATTCGCGTTCTGGATTGTGCCTCCCCAATCCGTCCAATAGAGTTTTCCGTCAGCGACATCTAACGCGACGCCCGTGGGCTCGTTCAGGCCTGTCAAAAGGACTTGTTGGTCCGTGCCATCGAGATTTGCATCCGAGATTATGTGGCCAAATTGGCTAGACCAGTACATCTTCCCGTCAGTGATGTCTAGCGCTATTGCTGTGGGACCATTCAAACCAGTCAGCACAATCTCCGGGTCGCTGCCGTCCAAATTTGAGCGAATGATTTGCCCCCCAATTCCGTCCGTCCAGTACATTTTGCTGGCGGAGGTGTCTAAGGCCAGTCCGTAGGGATGATTTGTCACGACAAGCGTCTGCTCGCGGGTACCGTTCAGATCTGCGCGCCCGATGATGTTCTGTCCCTGATCAGTCCAGTAAATCTTGCCAGCGTTGCCATCGATGGCAATACTCGTTGGGGTGTTTAGCCCGGACAGAACAACTTCCTCGTTTGTACCGTTTAGATAAGCGCGGCGGATATCGCCTGATTGATCAGCCCAGTACAAGGAGTCCGCGGAAAGGGGCTCGTTCGACCAGAGGAGAACCGCGCCGACTACCGAGAGTAGTAAAAGCCGCGCCATGCCCAAGGACAGTATTCCTCGCGGCAATCGCGCGTCAACCCTCGCCTTTGCGATAGCATGGCCAAGTTTGTCGTGAATTGTTGCCATACCCCAAGAAATGACGGCGAAAAGCAGACCCCTTCGGGATGACAAGCAAAAACAGGCAAACGGCAAAGGCGAGATACAGGGATTCGCTGTTCTGCCTCAGCGTCACAGGCAGTGGCGGGTGATTTACTCGGCGGATTCTCCGTGGGGTTGGCTTTGCTTGGCGGCGACTTGGTCGGGGCTCTTCTGGATGGGGCGCATGAGGGGGAAGAGGATTACGTCGCGGATGGAGCGGGAGTTGGTGAGGAGCATGGTGAGGCGGTCGATGCCTATGCCTTCGCCAGCGGTTGGGGGGAGGCCGTAGCCTAGGGCGCGGACGTAGTCTTCGTCCATCTGGTGGGCTTCGTCGTCGCCCTTTTCCTTCTGGTCGAGCTGGTCGAGGAAGCGCTGGCGCTGGTCGTCGGGGTCGTTTAGCTCGCTGAAGGCGTTGCCCACCTCGAAGCCTCCGATGTAGAACTCGAAGCGTTCGACCCAGTCGGGCTCGTCAGGCTTCTTCTTGGAGAGGGGGGAGACGGCGAGGGGGAAGTCGTAGATGATTGTGGGTTGGATCAGGTGGGCTTCGGCTACTGTCTCGAAGATGGTTGCGATGGTTTTGCCGAGAGGCTCTGAGGGAGCGTACTCGATCCTGATGTTTGCGGCGCGGAGTTGGTGTATGAGCGCGACGGTGGCATTCTTGTCGGCGAAGACGGAGGAGTCGGGCTTGCTGCCAGCATCTTCAGGCCACCACTTGATGATGGCTTCGCGCATGGTGAGCTTTGTCCACTTGCTTAGGTCGATCTCGTTGCCGTTGAAGTGGGTGATGGTGGTGCCGTTGACCTGACTCGCGATGTCGATGATGAGCTCTTCGGTGAGGCGCATGAGGTCGTGGTAGTTGGCGTAGGCCTGGTAGAACTCGAGCATGGTGAACTCGGGGTTGTGCCGGGTGCTGACGCCTTCGTTGCGGAAGTTGCGGTTGATCTCGTAGACGCGGTCTAGACCTCCGACGACGAGGCGCTTGAGGTAGAGCTCGGGGGCGATGCGGAGGAAGAGGTCGATGTCGAGCTCGTTGTGATGCGTGGTGAAGGGGCGGGCAGCGGCTCCTCCGGCGATCTGCTGCATCATGGGGGTTTCGACTTCCAAGTAGCCTCGGCCGTCGAAGAAGGAACGGATGGCGCGGAGGATGGCGGCTCGCTTGACGAAGACCTCGCGGACGTTGCGGGTTTCGGGCTCGGTTGCTGGAACATCCGTGGCCGAAAGGTGGCTGGCTGTTGTGGTGGGATTGAGACCTTCGGGGTCCTTCGACTCGGCGGCTTTGCCGCCTTCGCTCAGGATGACGGCTTCATTTTTGGCAGCTTCATTTGAAGTGGCGGCTGCGGTGGCTTCGGCTGCTTCGGTGGGTGGGGGCGTGGCGGGCTTGAGGGTGCCTACGTTCATGAAGAGGTCGACGTAGCGCTGGCGGTAGCGGAGTTCGGTGTCGGCGAGGCCGTGGAACTTGTCGGGCAGGGCGAGCATGGCCTTGGCCAGGAAGGTGAGACTGGAGACATGGATGGTCAGCTCGCCAGTGCGGGTGCGGAAGGGGTAGCCGCGGACGCCTATGTGATCGCCCAAGTCGAGGAGCTTGTAGAGGGCGAAGGCGGATTCGCCGACGTCGTCCTTACGGACGTAGATCTGCATGCGCTGACCGCCCTGCTGGAGCTGCGCGAATCCAGCTTTGCCCTGGACGCGGATGGCCATGATGCGTCCGGCGATGCGGATGTCGATGGGGGCGGCGGCGGACTGGAGCTCTTCGGCGGTCAGTTCTCCGTAAGCGGCGCGGACCTCGGGGATGGTGTGGCTGCTGGAGTAGGAGTTGGGGTAGGTGGCCTGGGCCTCGTTGAGACCGGCTTCCTGTCCGAGGGCGGCGATCTGCTTTAGCTTGTCGCGGCGGAGGGCGTAGAGGTTTTGCTCAAACTCGGACTCGAACACGGGTTTTCCTTTTGATGGCTTAGTTTAGGTTCAAGTATAGCGGTGTGAGGTGAGGTACGGGGCGACCGCGGACCTTCGCGGATGGGCGCGGATGGAACTGCTTAACACCGATTTACACCGATTTAACCGATCGATCTGCGGGCTTTGTTTTTATCCGGTGTTATCTGTGGGATCCGTGGTCGGGTGTTTTGATGATTCGGATGGAGATGGGGTTGTCGTGATGTAATGGTTGGGTTATGGCGGATGATGGAACGGAGAACGAGAAGGAGTCTGGCGGGAAGGGTGCGCTGGGCGATCTGGTGAAGGCGGAGTCGATGATTCAGCTGGCGATTGCGCTGCCGGCGGGGTGCGTGATCGGGTGGTTGGTTGGGGCTTGGCTGGATCGGAAGTTTCAGCAGAACTGGATTGGGATTACAGGGATTTTGCTGGGGGCTGCGGGTGGGTTTATGCAGATTTTCTATACGGCTTCGCGGTATTTGAAGAGGGATCGTTGATGCTGGCTCTGGAAAATTTCAGCGATGAGGATTTCAAGCAAACGATTCTGCGGGCGCTGCGGCTGCTGGGCGTGGTGACGGTGGTGGGCGCGCTGCTGCTTTGGTGGAAGATGGGGTGGCAGTCGGCGGCGTTGCTGGTGGTGGGGGCGGCTATCTCGGGGTCGGGGCTGTTTGAGTGGCTTCGGCTGATGACCGCGGTGATGGCCAGGATGGACGGCGGGGCGAAGGCCAGGCCGATGGGGATGGTTTTGCTGGGATTCTTCCTGCGGCTGGGGCTTACGATCGTGCTGCTTTATGTTAGCCTTAAGGTACTGAATGGTTCGGTCTATGCGCTGGCTGGAGGCCTTGCGCTGGGAGTGTTTGCGCTCTCGGTGGAGGGGCTGAGGCTGATCAAGGCGTGGACGGTTTAGACCGGCGTTTCGGGCCAGATTCGACTGATTTTTCTATATGCCGACACAATTGCTTTTTACTCAATTTTTGAATGCCCACTTTGCTGCGCCTGTTACGGCGCTGCTGCGGGCTGTGCATGTGCAGCCGACGTATCCTGAGGCTCCGATTTCGAATGCGTTTTCGATGGAGCTGCTGGTCTTTCTTGTGCTGATTGCGTACTTCGTTGTGGTGCGGCTCTCGCTGAGCGTGGAGAAGCCGAATGGAGTGCAGCACCTGGCCGAGATGACGAATGAGTTCGTTACGGAGCAGGGCGAGTCGATTATCGGACATGGCTACGAGCGGTTTGTCAGCTACCTGACGGCGCTGTTCCTGTTCATCCTGCTGGCGAACCTGATGGGGCTGGTGCCCGGGCTGGAGTCGCCTACCGCGAATGTGGTTGTGCCGCTGGGGTTTGCGATCGTGACCTTCCTGTACTACCACTACCATGGTGTGCGGTCGAACGGCGGGGCTTACATCAAGCAATTCCTGGGGCCGGTGTGGTGGCTTTCGTGGCTGCTGCTGCCGATTGAGATCATTTCGCACTTTGCGCGTGTGCTCTCGCTGACGGTTCGTCTTTACGCCAATATGTTTGCGGGCGACCTGGTGACGCTGGCGTTCTTCTCGCTGGTACCGATAGGCATTCCGCTGATCTTTCTTGGGCTGCACCTTGGCGTGGCAGTCGTACAGGCTTATGTGTTCTTCCTGCTGGCGGCGATTTATCTGTCACTGGCTGTGGCGCACGATCATTGATGCTTCGCATCACTCAGGGCTGAAGCCCTGAGCTACCAAGTTTGCCGCTTAGGGGCTCCCTCTTTGCGGTAGCAACAACGTCGTACAGCGTGAGGGTGCCAGCACGGTGAGCATCAACCACCCACTAGCGGCGTATCTGACGGGAGTTGGAGTAACACGATGAAGAAGCTGCAATATGTGTTTATGTCGTTGGCCGCGATGCTGCTTGCAACGCCGGCTTTTGCGCAGGGTGCTGAGGCCAACATGGCTAACCAGTGGGTTCCGCTGGCTGCCGGTCTGGGCATGGCGATCGCTGCTGGTCTCTGCGGTCTGGGTCAGGGTAAGGCGACAGCCTCGGCGACCGAGGCTCTGGCGCGTAACCCGGGCGCTCGTCCTGGAATCTTTATCTTCCTGATTCTTGGTCTCGCGTTCATTGAGTCGCTCGCGCTGTTTACGTTCGTCATCATCTTCCTCAAGGTCAAGCCTCTGTAAGTTGAGGGTTTTTGATGTGGAGAGCCTCCGCTTCGGCGGGGGCTTTTCTGTTTAGTGCGGGATTGTTGGTGGCGGGACGCTTTGTGTGCCAATCTGGGCATAAAACCTAACACCGATGAAACACCGATAACACCGATCAAAAACAAACCTGAAGAAGTGTCTTTGTATGTGTCGTGTATCGGTGTTATCGGTGAAGATCGGTGTTAAGTTTCGCTTAGCTGTGACATTCCTGCTATCACTTGACTCGAAAACACACTAGTCTATTGGATTCCGAAGGTGGTCTCGATACGGCAATTCTGTGGGTGGTCGGCGCACTTCTGGCGCCCTTCCTCGATGCGTGTGGTGGAGCTGGCGTACTGGGCGAGACGCAGGGCACCGTCAGGCAGAATTCCGAGGACAAGGGTGGAGATGGCGGCTAACGTGAGGCCTATGGTGGCGGGAATGCTGGCGCGGCGTTGCGGTGTGAGGCGGTCGGTCTCGGTGGTGGGCCGGGAGTAGATGGCGGAGAGGATGCGGAGGTAGTAGAAGCAGGCGATGCCGCTGTTCAGCAGGCCGATGACCGCGAGCCAGACGTGGCCGGAGTTGATGGCGGCGGAGAAGACGTAGAACTTGCCGAAGAAGCCGCCAGTGAATGGGATGCCGATCAGCGAAAGGAGAAAGAAGGCGAAGACGGCGGCGAGGACGGGGCGCTTGAGAGCGAGGCCGGTGTAGTCGTCGATGGTTCGGACGTTCTCGTCGTAGCCGGAGACCAGGGTAATGACGGCGAAAGCTCCGACGTTCATGGCGGCGTAGGCAGCGGTGTAGAAGCAGGCTGCGGCGATTCCGTCCTGCGGGAAGGCGGTGAAGGCTACGAGCAGGTAGCCGGCGTGTGCGATCGAGGAGTAGGCGAGCAGGCGCTTGATGTCGCGCTGGAGAAGGGCGCCGAGGTTGCCGATGGTCATCGACACGGCGGCAAGGATCCAGAGCAGAATCGACCAGCGGTGCTGCATGTCGGGGAATCCGGTGAAGGTGATGCGGAGCAGGACTGCGAACGCAGCGGCTTTGGGAGCGGTGGACATGAGACCGACGACGGGGGCGGGTGCTCCCTGATAGACATCGGGGGTCCAGACGTGGAACGGGGCGGCGGAGACCTTGAACCCGAGGCCGATGATGATCATGGCCAAGGCGAGGAAGGCCATGGTCGGGGTCGCGGTGGTCTCGAGGCCATGGGCGATGGCGTAGATGCTGGTTGAACCGGTGGCGCCAAAGGCCAGGGCGATGCCGTAGAGGAAGAAGGCCGTCGCGAAGGAACCAAGCAGGAAGTATTTGATGGAGGCTTCGGAGCCGATGGCCTGTTTTTTGCGGAAGCCGGCGAGGATGTAGGTGGAGATGGAGGAGATCTCGAGGCCGATGAAGACCATGAGGAGCTCGACGGAGCAGGTCATCAGCATCATGCCGGTGGCTCCGAAGAGGACCAGGGCGAAGTACTCGCCGGCGTGGGAGTCGGGGCCTTCGAAGTAGTCGAGCGAGCTGAGGAGGGTGGCAGAGACGACGGCGGCGATGAGGATGTGGAAGAAGACCGAGAAGGCGTCGACCTGAATGGTGTTGAAGAAGGCGTGGACGGTGCCGAATTGGAGCTGGTACCAGCTCAGGAAGCCTGCGACGCCGGTTCCGGCGATGGCTATCCAGCCGAGGGGCTTGCGGGAGCTTGTGGGGGCAAGCAGGGGCTCGGCCATCATGATGAGGATGCCGGTGAGGGTGAGGACGTACTCGGGAAGGAGGGCGAGGATGTTAGGTGACATTAGCGGGTCTCCTTCGCGTGAATGACCCGAAAGCCAACGTAACAGGGGTGGGTGGCGTCACAGGGTGGGATGGGTTGTCCGTTGAAGTAGATCGCGCCGTTCGATACCCGCAGAAGAAAGGACTGGCTGGCAATTCCTATTCCAGCGGTGTCGATGGCGCGCATCCAGTAGGGAGAGGCGATGCCCATGAGGAGGAAGAGCGCGACCAGTGGCCAGAGAGCGGCGTGCTCGCGGGCGTTGAGGTCGATGGCGGGTGCGGAGGCTGTCCTGTGATTCAGGTCGCCGTAGAAGACACGCTGGACCATCCAGAGCATGTAGGAGGCGGTGAGAATGACTCCGCTGGTGGCGAGGACTGTCCAGCCGGTGTTGTGGGCGACGCTGGATTGCATGGAGCCGGAGAAGACCAGAAACTCGCCGACGAAGCCGTTGAGCATGGGCAGGCCGACGACGGAGAGGGTGGTGAGGACGAACATGGTCACCATCCAGGGGAGCTTCTGGGCGAGACCGCCGTAGTCGCGCATGTCGTAGGTGTGGTAGCGCTCGTAGAGGAGGCCGAGGAGCATGAAGAGTGCGCCGCCGCCGATGCCCTCGTTGAGGGTCTGGTAGATGCCTCCGTCGATGCCGGCGATGGTGAAGGTGAAGATACCGAGGACGACGACGCTGACGTGTCCCAGGGTTCCGAATGCTGCGAGGCGCTTGAGGTCGTTCTGAGTGAGGGCGATGAGTGCGCCATAGACGATGCCGATGGCTCCGAGGGCGATCATCAGGGGCGCGATGCGGTGCGACTCGGCGGGGAAGATCGCGAAGGAGAAGCGCAGGATGGAGTAGAGGCCGAGCTTTCCGGCGAGCACCATGACGGCGGCAGTTGGGGCTTCGGAGATTGCGTCGGCGAGCCAGCCGTGAAGCGGGAAGATGGGGACCTTGACCGCGAAGGCTACCAGGAAGGCGATGGAGGCGAGCCAGAGGGCGGCGGAGTTTGAGGAGATACCGTGTGTGGCGGCGAGGTTCGCGAGGACGGGCAGGTCGAAGGAGCCGGTCTTGACGTAGAGCCAGAGGATGGCGACGAGAAGGATGGCCGAGGGGATGAAGGCGTAAAGGAAGAACTTGATGGCGGCACGGCGGCGGTTTTCAGTGCGTCCGAAGATGGCGATCAGCAGCACCATAGGGACGAGCGAGAGCTCCCAGAAGGCGTAGTAGAGGAAGAGGTCGAGCGAGACGAAGATGCCCAGCATCGCGACCTGCTGGAGCAGGAAGAGGATGTAGAAGAGGCGGCGGCGGCCATCGATGGCGCGCCAGGAGATGAGGACGCCGAGAGGGGCTAGGAGGCCGGTGAGGACGACGAGCCACATGGAGAGGCCATCGACGCCGACGTGGTAGTTGATGGCGGGGGAGGATATCCAGGAGATGTTCTGGGCAAAC
>DATDHL010000215.1:0-2126 GCA_036521575.1 Edaphobacter sp.
CCAAACCTCCTCACCCTCCCCGCTCAATGTGTACAGATCCGTCGCATCCGCATTCCGCAGATTCTCCGTATACACCGTCCCATCCGGATTCAGCCGCTCCGCAAACTGCATCCGCACCGTCGTCCCACGAGGCCCGTGCACACGCAGGCGAACCGTACCCACCATGTTCTGCCCCATGTCGAACACAGCATCGCCCGAAGCCATCGTGATCGCCACCGGCTTTACCGTCTGCACAAGATGCACCGGCAAATCAGGCTGCGCCGAAATCACCGCCGCCGACCGAGGCGTATCGGTCACAGCCGCACTCCATCCACGCCCATTCGCAAAATGAACCGCATTCCATCCCGGCTGAGCCAGCCGCGCATCATAAGCCTCGCCCGCATAGATCTCCGACGACACAATCGGCGCAGCCGAACCCTGCCAACTCCCATCCGTCGCAATCACCTGCTTCGATCCATCCGCAAACGTCATCTCAAGCTGAGCCCGCAACAAATCCGGCCCCGGAAACACATGCGTCCCCGACCATAACATCGGACTGCCATGCCAACCCGCGCCCAGCATCGCAGCCAGCACATTCTGCCCCTTCGCAACCAACGGAGTCACATCATATGTCTGATACAGCACATGTTTGCGATAGTCCGTAAAGTCAGGCGTAAGCACCGACTCCCCAACAGCCTTCCCATTCAGAAAGGCGCGATAGCTGCCCAACGCCGTCACATAAAGCCGCGCCGAAACCACAGCACCCGGAGCAGCAAACTCCCTCCTGAACAAAGAAGCACCCGACGATACCCGCTCCGGCGGCGCCACTGCCTGCCCCAGACGGTCCGGCCCCGTACCTAATCGAAGATCGGTCACTGCACCCAGATCCTTCGCCGAACTCCACTCCGCATCAGGTTTACGCACCCGCCACTGTCCATCCGAAACAATATCGAGCGTCTTCCCGTCCCCCCCATCAATCCGCAACGCCGCCGCCAACGCCGCCGCCAAAGACGCTTTCGCGTCCCTCGACTTCGGAGCAACAACACTCACCACAATCAAGTTGTCGCCCTTCGCTCCCTCGCCATACACCAGCTGCTCGCGAACATCCTCGCGATCAAACGAACTCCAATCCGACTTACGTCCCGTCACCACACCATTCACGTGTGCCGTAAACGCACCAGGACTGAAGACATGCAGACTAGCCGAACGCGGCTGTCCATCCAGATGAAGCTTGTACTCAAACTCGGCCGTCGTAGGTTGCTCGACCTGACCTGTCTCAGCCTCCGGCAGTCCAATCCAGTGAATACTTCGCAACTCCCGCTCAGCATCCGGATCATTCCTCCGAATCCACTCTGCCTTCCAGTCACTCGGCTGCAACAGCCCCATCTCCCACCACGCAGGATTCACAGCAAGCGCCGCCGTGCCGTGTCCATCCCACACCTCCACCGTCCAGAAGTACCTCTGCCGCGACTTCAACTCCGGCCCACCATAAGCAATCCCGACACTCTCAGAAGAATCGACACGCCCGCTGTCCCACACATCGCCCTTCCCCTGCCTGAGCGCGGCAGCCGACCCGGCCACCAGGATGCGATAACCCGACTGCTTCCAATCCCGCTCCATAGCGTCGCTCTGCCACGAAAAAACAGGATGCACAACATCAATCCCCATAGGATTTGTACTCTGCTCCACTCTCAGCCGAACAGGAACCGCATAAACAACACGCCCCACAGCCAGCAACGTCATCACCGTAACCAGCTTGCATCCGCAAATCCGACCAACGATACCCCACCGTTGCAGCAAGCCCACGCTACGCGTCATCCCATCCTCCATGTTTCAAACAGCAAACATGTTAGCCGACGGAACTCCCAATACGCAGCTTATTGAACAAATGATTCTGCAGACCGTCACCCAAACAGAGGCGTTCAAATCGGTGTGATCGGTGCCAATCGGCGTTAAGCCTCAAAAACTCCCAGCAAAAATAGCCTTCAGCTTCGCCTTCAGCCCCTGCTCTTCGCTGGCCCGCCGAACCTGCGTTCGATGCGTATACAGCAGCATCCCAATCGCCGCCGCATACTCCGGTTTAGCCAACTCCGCAGGCATCCGCGACAACGGCACCGGATACCCAATCCGAGCCGGAACCCGCAACA
>DATDHL010000216.1:0-1988 GCA_036521575.1 Edaphobacter sp.
ATGGACCATCCCAAAGACCAGAATAACCAGAACTATCACGCTAATCACCACATAAAGCCAGTCGCGTTCCAGCGCGAAACTCACCACTGCAAACACCACCCTGGCAATCGGCGTGGCAATAAGCAGCAAAACGCCCAGTTCGATCACCGCAAACCCGTTGCTCCAGGCCCCTTGTTCGAAAATTTGTCCCAAATCGCGCAGAGCCACCGGCTCACTTACAAACACCTTGTAGTCGGGCACACTCCCACGGTGGGCCTTCAAATAAAGCGCTCCGCCCAGCGCCACAACAACCGAGGCCAGCAGAACACCAACCTGCAGCAGCCGTCCCATCACAGCTTCCATTCGGCTGTCGTCAAAGCTGTCGTTCGGTGAACTCATAGTGTTCCCCTCCACCCGTTGACGATCATCTCAGCACCCAACGCCAGAATCACTAGCACGAAGACGATCCGAAGCACAGATACTCGTGCGCGGATCAACAACTTTGCACCTAGCAACGACCCAGCCAGCACCCCCAGCATTACTGGAAACGCCAGTCCCGGATCGACATAACCGCGATGCAGATAGATCCCCGCGCTGGCCGCTGCTGTAACCCCAATCATGAAGTTGCTCGTCGTAGTCGAAACCTTGAAAGGAATCCGCATGATCCGATCCATCGCCAGCACCTTAACTGCACCGGACCCGATACCCAGCAACCCCGAAAGCGTCCCCGCACCAAACATAGTCGCAAAGCCGCCCGAGATGTGATCGACCGTGTAACGCCGTTCGACTCCTGCACGATCCGGATACGACCCCGAGAGCCGCAGCCGATCCGACCACGGATTCACCGGTCTCTCAGACGCATCCGCGTGCTGCCCGCTCCACGAGAGCCACGCAGAGTAGATCAACACAAACCCAAAGATGACAGCCAATCCACGCGTCGGAACATAAGCTGCGATCAATGCACCAAAGACAGCTCCGATCGTCGTCGCCACTTCAAGGAACATCCCGATTCGCACATTCGAGATGCCTTCGCGGACATAAGCTGCAGCCGCACCCGAAGACGTTGCAATCACGGAGATCAGCGAAGCTCCAATCGCATAGCGTAGGTCGACATGAAATGCGAGCGTCAGCAACGGAATCAGTACAACGCCGCCGCCAAGGCCAGTAAGCGCTCCCAGCAAACCGGCAGCAAACGATCCGGCGAAGACTAGAACGGTAAAGAGCAGCAGCGGCATTCTTAGGGCTGATTATGGCACACAGAGCATCAAGCCTTTGCGCTCCAGTAGACAGAGCGCTTGCAAACACAGACAATTACAATCCTCGATCGATGCTACGCATCCAAACCCTATGAGCAACTTGCCCGCGAACAAGCCCTGGACCGCAGCTGAGATGCCATCGCAGGTAGGCAAGCGTGTCCTGATTACAGGAGCGAACAGCGGCATTGGTTTTCATGCCGCCCTCAAGTTGGCGCGAAAGGGAGCTACCATCATGCTCGCCTGTCGCAATCGCCAGAGAGGCGAATACGCTCTCGATCGTCTGCGGACCGAGGCTCCGGGAGTACACACCGAACTGGTCTTGCTAGATCTGGCCAGCCTCCAGGACGTGCGCGAATTCGCCGCTCGCGAACTTGCCCATCATCGCCCGCTGCATGTTCTCATCAACAATGCTGGAGTCATGGCTCCGCCAAAACGTCTCGAAACAGCTGATGGCTTCGAACTGCAGTTCGGCACCAATGTCCTCGCTCACTTCGCCCTCACCGGTCTGCTCATGCCCGCACTCGAACAGGCTGCAGCTGAGTCTTCTGAGCCACCACGCATCGTCACCATAGCCTCCATCGCCCACAAGCGAGGCGTAGTGAACTTCGACGACCTGCAATCGACAAAGAATTATTCGCCGATGAAGAGCTACGCGCAGTCCAAGCTAGCCGATCTCATGTTCGCATTCGAACTGGACCGCCGTCTCCGCCGTGCATCCTCTCGCGTCATCAGCATCGCCGCTCATCCAGGAGT
>DATDHL010000217.1:0-26450 GCA_036521575.1 Edaphobacter sp.
ATTTTGGTGCAGGGCCGAGGCTCCGCAGCAAACTCTGCCGTCTGTTACTCGCTTGGAATTACCGCTGTGGACCCCGTCGGGATGGAACTGCTATTCGAGCGCTTCCTTTCCGAGGTTCGGGGCGAGTGGCCGGACATCGACCTCGATCTTCCTTCGGGCGACGATCGCGAGAAGGCTATTCAGTACGTCTATGCCCGGTATGGTCAGCTTGGCGCTGCCATGTGTGCGAATGTCATCACCTATCGTGGGCGCTCAGCGGCGCGAGAGGTGGGCAAGTCACTTGGCTTCGACGAAGACACCCTGACGCGGCTTACCCGACTGGTCGGCTCCTGGGAGTGGAAGGGGCCAACCGACACGATGCAGAACCAGTTCCAGACTGCCGGCTTCGATCTCGCGCATCCTCGCATCGCCAAGTATCTCGAACTCTCGATCCGGATGCTCGACCTTCCTCGCCACCTGGGACAGCACTCGGGCGGCATGATTATCGCGCAGGGCCAACTCGCGGCAGTGGTTCCAATCGAGCCCGCGAGTATGCCCGGACGCAACGTCATTCAGTGGGACAAGGAAGACTGCAGCGACATGGGCCTGATCAAGGTCGATCTGCTCGGACTCGGCATGATGGCGGTGCTGAAGGATTGCATGGAGCTCATTCCGCAGCACTACGGAACGAAAGTGGACATTGCGCAGATTCCTCATGACGATGCCAGGGTCTATAAGACACTCCGTGAGGCTGATACGATCGGACTCTTTCAAGTGGAATCTCGCGCCCAGATGGCCTCGCTCCCACGCAACAACCCTGATAAGTTTTACGATCTGGTTGTTCAAGTCGCCATCATTCGTCCTGGACCGATCGTGGGTCAGATGATGAATCCCTACATGGAACGGCGGCAGGGAAGACAGAAGATCCGGTATCCACATCCTCTACTCGAACCCGTGCTCTACCGTACGCTGGGGGTTCCGCTCTTTCAGGAACAGCTCCTGCGCATTGCAATGATCATTGCGAACTTCACGGGAGGAGAGGCGGAGGAGTTGCGTCGTGCTCTCGGCAGCCGCCGCTCCGCCGACAAGATGCGCGCACTGGAACTAAAACTGCGTAATGGAATGGATCAGAATGGCGTCGGTACCGCAGCGCAGGAAGAAATCATCCAGGCGATCAGTTCGTTTGCGCTTTATGGCTTTCCGGAGTCCCACGCTGCCAGCTTCGCACTGATCGCGTATGCCAGCGCCTGGCTAAAGTTCCATTATCTTGCTGCCTTTACCGCCGCAATACTCAACAACCAGCCAATGGGGTTCTACTCGCCGGCTGTACTTGTGAAAGATGCACAGCGACATGGCCTGCGGGTCAAACCTGTTGATGTCCTCCGCTCCAGCTGGTCGTGCACGTTGGAGGAAGAAGCGAACGGAACGCTCTCGCTTCGTCTTGGACTTCGCTACGTGAGAGGTTTGCGGCAGGGAAGTGCAACCGAACTCGAAGCAGCGCGTGAAATGCGATCCTTTGCCTCGATTGAAGAATTGGCCCGTCGTGTCCCTTCGTTGACGCGAGCAGAACTTACTACGCTGGCCGAGGTGGGTGCGTTGAACTCGATTGGCGAAGGGATTCACCGGAGGGACGCGCTCTGGCAGGTCGAACGGGCCGGCCGACGGATAGGAGCGTTGCTGGCAGCACTTGATCGAGACGAGGAAGTTGTCTCGCCTCTGCGGCCGATGGAACCTCAAGAGCGAATGGTGGCTGACTACGCCTCGACAGGCGTGACCGTCGGACGACATCCCATGGCGCACTGCCGCCAGCAGCTCCGCTCAATGCGAGTGGTTAGGGCGGGAGATCTTTCGCTGCTGCGACATGGTGTGAAAACTCGCATCGCCGGCTGCGTGATCGCGCGGCAGCGTCCGGGCACTGCCCACGGCTTCATCTTTCTCTCCATCGAAGACGAGACCGGCATCGCAAACGCTATCGTCGATCCTGAGCTTTACGAGCGATACCGGTCGCTTGTGACTTACGCGAAGTTCCTGCTCATCGAGGGTGCTCTTCAGAACGTCGATAAGGTAATTCACATCCGAGCCAGGTACATCGAGGAACTGAGTGTGACCGCAGTTTCCATGCAGTCGCATGACTTCCGCTAATGGCCGACCACATGACATCTCCGGGAGAGCGGCAGCCGCCGAAGGACTGGTGGCTGGAGAACGCCTGCCGCATCGCGGCGTTCCGGCTACGACAGTCTCAATATCTCAGCGCCAATACTATCCCGATTCGCGAACAGGTGAAGGATAGCGTCGAGTTTGTGCGGTTGGTGTGGGAAGAGATCGAACGATCGCTAAGAGAGGAAGAGCCATGATTACACTGCGGAGCGACTGCATCAGAGAGCGAAATGTCTTAGCCGCACGCAGCTGCACCGCGCTACCATGCGTCTTAGGTTTAAGAAAGACCAACTATGAAGAGACAAGTCTGCCCCTACGATATGGTGGCAGTTCCCCCCTTCACACGGACGGTGAGGGGGACATTTACCTCTGTAACCCACGATGTCTCTGCATTTGGTCTTCGCCCGAGTTCGTTGAGTGCATTGGCGATTTGAACTAAACCCGCTTCGCAGCGCGCCGGCTTTTCCCGACACTGCCTTAATCGCGGCGAAGACCGAGTCACTGCTCGGCGAGGTGATGACGTCTCCTATCATGCCGGCGCTGAGCATCCCCATTCCGATGTATCCTGCATGGGTTGGTTCATGGCCGCTGCCTCCACCGGAGATCACCGCGACCTGCCGGTCACGGGTTTGCTCGGCGTCTGCACGAACCATCACTTTGTGTCCCGGCCAACTGCCTGAGCCTGGATGAAGCACGACTAGCCCTTGCAACATTTCTTCGACGACCTGTTCTGGACGATTAATGAACTTTTTCATCACGAATCCAATGTAATCAAAAGTTTCCCCGGAGGGCAGGCCATCGTTTGACCTCAAACGATAAACTGGAAGGAACCGTCCTGCTATCAGCTTCCCGCAATACTGCCTCGCAGGTTCTCCGCGGTGCGGCGAAGACCTACAAGGTGGACACTGACGCCATCGCCCTCAGGGTCAAGCAAGAGTTCGCGGCCAAAGAGAAGTTCAGGAAGGCAGTCAGACCCCGAACCGAGACCAACCACCAAAGTCAAGAAAGCTGCCTAACTCAGCCGAACTCGAAACGAGGTCTGACAATCAGCAGACCTCGTTTCATATTTTGCCTCTCCACCGCTAAGCACTATCGAAAATATTATCGAACAACGTGACTCGAATGTTCGAATCGGCAGTCAGCGTGCGGGCGCAACCCAGTCCGGTGAAACCACCACCCACAATCACAATGTATTTCACCTGATTCGTATTTTGGTTGATGGGCACAGTCATAATTGTTAAGACACCGGAGTCCGTCCGTAGACGGAAGTGCTAGGCCTTTTCATCGTGTTCTCATCTTTGTGATTTGGCCGTTCGCTGCGGCAGGGATTCGACGTGCAGCAACTGATCGGGATTGGTGTCGAAATAGTACAGCTTTGCCACTTCGATCCGCTTCGCCAGGAAACCGCAGGCAAAAATTGCTGCGAGGGTACCGATCAGTGGACCAACCCAATAAATCCACCATCCGTCCCAGGCTCCGGATATGATCGCCGGGCCGAGGCTGCGAGCAGGATTCGTGCTGGTACCTGATATCGGCGACTCTACGTACACCATCACGGCATAGAGAAAAGGAAACATTGCCGGGGTGAATGGCCGAAGGTTTCGAAACGCGAGAAACACGCACAATCCAGAGATCAAGGCGAAGGTAGTGACCGCTTCGCCCATCAAGACGGCCCCAAGGGAATAGCCTTCGCCCGGCAAAGTAGCACCGAACATCACGCTCCGGCCCATCGAACCCCAGGCAAGCAGCGGCAGGGCACCCACAGTCGCACCTGCCAACTGCGCGACGCCATAGCCAAGGGCTGTCCGTGTATCGAGCTTATGCATCAACCAGAACCCCAGCGTGACGACTGGGTTGATATGCGCTCCGCTTTCCTTTCCCACGGGGGACAGTGCAATCAACGCGCCCGTTGTGCCAAACAGGAAACCGGTGATCAGTCGTCGCAACCCTTCACTCGGCACAATCCCGATGATGGGGCTACCGGTTCCAAACATCAAAATGACCAGTGACAGACCGATCAAGACTAACAGAGCCGTACCGATCAATTCGGACAAGCATAGTCGCCAAGGGAATGGGTTAGCATTCTGCTCTTTCATCGTGTGTGAGTCCTCCCCTGACCTCAGGACCGAGTTAGCTCAGACCGCGAACTGTCGGGAGCGCGCGTCGTTGAGCGTGCAAAGAACGCCAAAACCTTTCGAGGAGGATCTTATGAAGCGTCCGTAACTCGATAGGCCCGAACCACAAGCCTTGCATTGGTGAACTCTCCTCGACTTAAGACTTTGATGCTCTGGCGGTTCTAATGGCGTGCTTGACCGTTTTTTAGGCAAGATGATGCCGTCGTCCGATCACACCTCGGCGAACTGGACGACGACCTTGATGTCCTCTGGCTGCCGTTGCAAGGCCCTCATGAAATCTTCGGGGCGCTCGCACCGCGTCACGAGGCGCGCCAGCCACGATCGGTCCGCACGGGCCAGAAATTCTCCGGCCTTATACCAGTGCCGCTTGTTGGCATTGACGCTGCCAACAACGATGTTGTTTCGCAATACCACCCCAGCCGCCACGTCTGCCGTGTCTGGCCCAGTAGCGTGGCCGCCGGTGCCAACGCCGGTGAGACACACGATGCCACCCGCCCCAATGGCACGAATGGAATCGGATATGATCTGCCCGACGCCGGTGCATTCGATGATGACGTCCGGCTCGAATCCGATGCCTGCAACGGTGCCGACGTGGTAGGTTGCGCCGAGGGCACGCACGAGCTCGGGCTTGGGCCCCGACTCGACCCGGTCGAGGACGTGGACCTCGAGCCCTTTCTGCTTTCCGATGAGGGCTGCGAGAAGACCGATCGGCCCCGCACCCGTCACGAGCACAGTCTGCGGCTCCCAAAAGGACCGTTGACCGACAGCGACGATCTGCTCCCATGCCTTCGCGACAACCGTCGTGGGCTCGAGCAGTACGCCCAGGAGCCCGAGGGAGCGGTCGACCTTCATCACGTACTCGGGTTCGACCCGCCAACGCTCGGACATGAAGCCGTCGATCTGCTTTATCCCACGTTCGGTGTACTGGCCGTTGCGGCACATGTCCCACTCGCCTACAGCGCAGTTCGGGCAAGGGACGGGGTCTGGACGGCGAACGATTCCCACTACCAAATCGCCCTTCTTGAGCCCGCCGGTTGGACCAGGGTCCACCACTCGGCCGAGGGATTCGTGGCCTAGCACGAGGCGCGCCTTGCCCTCAGGAGCCCAACCGTACTCGCCCTCTACGATCTCAACGTCGGTCCCGCACACCCCAACGGCTACGGTTTCCACAAGCACCGAACCATCGCGCGCATTGGGTTCCGGGATGTCCTCCAGTTGTGCGGTCCCCGGCTTCTTCGGTTCTACAGTAATTGCTTTCATTTGGTCACTCCTCTATTGCTCCTAGGTAGGGCAATTGATTGAACATCTCCCAGCCAGCGTGGACGACGTTTCGTTTCTGGAACGCGTCCTTAGCCCGACATCCCGATACTGTCCCATCCTGTTGCTCACGATCAATGCATACGGACATCGTGTCGCATGTCTGTTACGCATTGTGTTCAGTAACGCGCGATAAGATCCCAGACGCAATTACCAGTGCTTGCTCCCGTATTCCCTTTGGTCACCAGTTGACACTTGACGGCGCCGGCTAATATATCACCGAGAGCAAAGGCGATCACGTGCAGTGAGTAACCATAACGCGGATGCCCGCAAACGGGACATCCTGTGAGTAAAGTCAGAAGATCATTTTGACAACCTGGCCGAGCAACTGTTCGAAAGGCATAATGGTCAGCAACAATGGGACGATGGGGGCAACGGTGGCAATGAGGAGCCGGACCACATCATCCGTCGCGAAAGGGATCGGGCGCATCTCGCGGACAACTCCGAAGCTGTTCCCGAGATCGGCAAGTGACTGGATATCACCGGTTCCCAGCAGCGCATCGTCGTTGCCCTTGCTACGCAGCCATTTTTGATCAAAGTCCGTGACATACGAAGAGGCAAAGGCTCCATACTCTTCGAGACCTTCACGCTTCGCGCGTGCAAGCTGTGGTGTGAACAAGGAAAGCGGAGCCAGAACCGCAACAACAAAGAAGGCGACGAAGCCAGCAATAACCATCTTGAATGCAAGCAGCGATTGTCCGTTGTAGAAGATGTGGCTGGCGATTTGACCTGCGAGCAACGCGCCTTGGGCGAATAATAATGGAACGAAGGCAAAGCTGGATTTACCCAGGAACCCGAGTCCACCTGCCCGGTCCGGATGTGCGGGGAGCAAGTGCAATTTGAGACGCGATACCCGAAAGAGAAACCAAAACCAGATCAGAATCCGCATATACCAGCGCAGGAGGATGAACTGGAAGACGGGTATGCTGACAAACGCAAACCAATACCCCGCCACCGTAAAGTGCATTTTGCCACCCTGAGGTGAGGCGTACCAGCTTGCAACATCCAGCGCTCCCTGGTGTCGCCAGATCCACGTGCCAACGGTGAACACAAAGAGAAGGAGCACAATTTCGACAATGACTGAGTTGCGTATGCGCATGGCGGAGTCGATCGCAGCGTAAAACTTCGGGAGTTCTTCCGGGATGACGACGCGCCGCTCGACAAAGTTCTTTACAACAGGTCGGATGCGTTGATGAACGACCATCTCGGCCAGGATCAGCACTGGCAGCGAAACTAAAAACCGTACATGAGTCTCGATATCACGAAAAAAGGAGAGCTTTGCTCCACCCAAAAAGTGGGCTTGCACCAGGGACAGGACTGCTAGCGGCACCCAGCATAAGAGCGCAGATATAACGACCCGACGACGCACCAACTCCAACGCCGGACCCGTCAAGTGTGCCCGTCTGAATATCTGATAAAGCGGCCCACCCAAAACCAAAGAGAAATCGGGCGCTTCTTGTAATGGTGTTGGTCCAGCCATAGTAGTCCTTCACTTTCGCTGCATAGCAGGGCGACGGGTACTCCTATACCTCAGAGACAGAGCTAGTTTTCATTCGTCGCCTCGATATAAGCTTTGGTTTTCCCTCGTTTGATGGAGTCAACCAAAGTGGCGTGGTCTTGCTCCGTCTGATCTCCGTAACTCTCAGCCCACTCCGCCAAAGCTTTATCCAGGACCGCGGAGTTGCCGCAGTAGCCAGCGATCCGGGCCGTGTCTCCCACTCGTGCATGTGCGCGCGCCAGCAATGCTCCGCACGCCCAGGCATAGAAGTTATAGGAAGCTCCCGTCAGCCATTCGATTGGTATCGAAGCCTTCAGATTCTTCATTTGACGTACGTAATAATGTCTTCCGTCGATGTCGGTGTAGCCCAGCATTGGATCGTTCGACGCTTGCAGGCCTTTCTGTCCCGACACCACCCGCTTCCCATTGTGGAGAAACTCTTTCTCGAGTTTTGGCAGGTAGGGGGCATGGGCCGGCGGTGCCGCCTCCTTGACCTGCAGAAATAAGGGATCGTTATCTCCGTTGCCGAAGAGTAGCGCCAGGTACGCACGGGTTCCTACCGAACCAACCCCGACCACCCGGTGGGCGACATCTGCTACCTGATAGCGGCTCAGCATCAAGCTGCGCTCACGCGGAAGCGTGCTTGCGTAACGGTTCAAGGCGTCAATCACTTTTGCCTTGGTAGAAGCGCTAACCCGCGTCAATACGGGCGGGGCCTCGCGAAACTTCCAGGATCCATCGTTCCCGCGCTCAGCGACCTTTGGCACAAGCGCTTTATTGTCAGTGACCAATGCTTTGGCCAGCACTTTTTTAAAGACGGCTTGGGACTTCGGATCGATCTTGAGCAGCGGACTCAACCGTCCGGGATAGCTATGGAGATACCAGATCTCAAGCAGTCCCATGCTTTCCAGTCGGGTCATATTGAATCGGTAACCCTCGACCGCACGCCGCACCGCAGCAGCCCGTTCGCGCCGGTTCAGGCCATTTTCACGTCCAGCTACGTTTACGCTTGCCACCAGACGCTTGAGGTCCCATTCCCACGGACCAATGGTGACCTCGTCAAAATCATTCAGGTCGAAGACAACTTCTCGCTGTGGTGTGCCATAGAAACCAAAGTTGTTTAAGTGTGCATCGCCATCGATGATCACGGGAATTCCGGTGATCGGTGACGTAGATAGATCGGCCGCCATCACGCAGGCCGAACCTCGAAGGAAAGTGAACGGCGAGGCCGCCATGCGTCCCATGCGCAATGGAATGAGATCCTTTTGCCTGCCTTTATTGTTCTCAGCAATGAGTTTCAGTGGGTCAGGACGGTTTCTCGAGGGTATCCACTCGGCGTGCGACTCCCGTGGAACCTTCCCGCGCAGGTCCTTGCCACCGGCATGCCGCTTCTCCCATGAAGCAATCTTGTGGCCGAAGTCACTTCTCGGCGGTGGCTCAAGCTTCGCTATTGCCATGGTGCCCTCCCGAAACGTCATTTAACTTCGCCTGCGTCGTCAGTTCGCTTCTTTTTGGTCCCATGCCAGCATCGCGCGAGTGTTTGCATTTGGATTCCCTGGCCGTAATTTCCAATCCCGATGCAGGTTGAAAATTCCAATCCGCACCAACATCACCAATTGTCAGATGTGGGGCGCCAGGTTTTGTCCGGATTGTAGAGCTCCATGTTCTTGACGATCTTGAGGGAATCGGGCCCCAGGTCTTTCTGCTAGACAACGCCATCGTAGTCAACCATGAATGTCTTTACGCCCGTAACGCGATAATCGGCAGGTACTGCTACGAGTGCAAATCCGCCGATCATCGCGCCTTCGATCATGTAATCGAGCTTCCCTAAAGGCGCATCGGGACCCAAAAAGCTGTGATGAGCAACGAAGCGACCAAAAGACCGACACAGCGGAATTTGCGAGTTAGAGATATGGAGTAATTATGTGCCATTGCCTAACTCCTCTGAATAAGCCAAGCCGGCGCGTGAGTGCACCGTGAACATAACCGCACTTTATAACTAGTCCGGCATGAGGCACGGTGCTCTTCGTTGCCATCGCGCAAAAAGCTGCCAAGACAGTACTACCCTAGGGGATGGGTGCCAGCCGCGTCTCTCCCTTTAATGCGTGATATCGCGTGACAAAAGTCCCTAGACGCCAGGAATCACGGTTTTCAGGTGTTCATAGCCAATTGCCTAGGCCACTCCCAGATCAAATCCTTCCCAACGAGGCAAGTCAGTCAATCACGTGAACCGTTACGCGCAGGCAATCGGTGAGAACTGCTAGGCGTGCAATCCGTCTCTTTTGGACCGTTTCTAGTGGATCGAGGGGATAGCAGTTGTTCGCCAGCTCGCTTACTATCTGTTTTCTGTTCTCTCAAAATCTGTCGACTACCACGGCCGAGGCATGTTAGGGAGCAGATCAGAGTAACTCGCCTAACTTGAGACAGCACGCACAAGATGACAGAGAAAACGAAGTCGCGGGGCGACTCCAGACTTGCCGTGTAAGTCGGAGGGAGAAATTGCTATGAGCACGGCCACAACAGCGGCAACACTTTCGCCGCAAGAACACGCTATCGCAACTGGGAAAAATGTAATTCACGGAACTGTAACGGACCGGGTTGAGAGGCTGTACGAGTCCATTCGTGCCTATGGCCCGCCGCG
Source organism: Edaphobacter sp. (assembly GCA_036521575.1). GTDB lineage: Bacteria > Acidobacteriota > Terriglobia > Terriglobales > Acidobacteriaceae > Edaphobacter. The sequence goes on from DATDHL010000217.1 coordinate 9,728, forward strand.
GGTCACGCTGGATCGCGCAGTCCTCTTCACCGAGTCGTTCAAGGAGACCGAAAACCAGCCGCTGGTCCTGCGATGGGCCAAGGCGCTGAAGCACTTTGTCGAGAAAGTGCCCGTGACGATCTTTCCGGACGAGCTCATTGTCGGGCGGCCCAACACCTGGTTCGGACGGTGGGGCATCGTCTATCCCGAGCTCGACGGTAGCGTCATGCCTGCCGGGGTGGAGATGTTCCGGAAGAACAAAGGCAAACCCGGCGATGTCACCGTCACCGACGAAGATGGAAAGATCATCAGCGACGTCCTCACGCCTTATTGGGCGGGCAAGGACTACTCCACCAATTACGTCCGGTCATTGCCGGAGGACACGCGGTTCCTGATGTACGGCCCCGACCCAAACAACCTGATCATGATGACGGTTGTGGTTTTTGCGAGCTCTCCCATGCGGCACTCGCAGAACTGGACGCCGGACTTCAGCAAAATCCTGACCCGCGGCGTCAAGGGTATCCGTGAGGAAGCCCAGGCGAAGCTGGCCGCGCTTTCGGAACCCCGCGACCTCGTCTACAAGAGGCCGTTCCTCGAAGCCGTTATTATCACCTGCGACGCCATGACGGCCTGGTCCAGGCGTTACGCGCAACTCGCGAGAGAACTAGGGGCGACGGAACAGAACGCTCCACGGAAGCAGGAGTTGCTGGAGATAGCCGACATTTGCGAGTGGGTTCCGGAGAACCCGGCACGCACGTTCCGGGAGGCGCTCCAGGCGGAGTGGTGGGCCCAGATGTTCAACCGTATCGAGCAGACCTCCTGTGCCATGGGACAGGGCCGTATGGACCAATACATGTGGCCGTTCTACGAGAAGGACCTGACTGAGGGGCGGATCACGAAGGAGTCCGCGATGGAGTTGCTGCACTGTCTCTGGCTGAACATGGCGCAGTGCGTGGAGATCAAGATGAACCCCGTGACCGCGGCCGGCGCGGAAGGGTTTGCCAAGTTCGAGGACGTCTGTCTCGGCGGCCAAACGCCGGACGGCAAGGACGCGACCAACGACCTGACACACCTCATCCTCGAATCGACCCGTGCGCTGTCGCTTACGTGTCCCGAACCGTGCATCCGGATCCACGCCAATACGCCCGACAGCCTTTTGCATCACGTCGCGGAAGTCATCAAGGACGGCAAGGGATTCCCAAAGCTACTGAACGACGAGATGGTCGTCCCCTTCTATCTCGCCAACGGCGCATCGCTCAAGGAGGCTCTGGACTATGTCATCTCAGGTTGTTGCGAACAACGACTGATCAACCGGGAAACCAATGTCACAGCCTCTGGCGGCATCAACTACGGCTCGGCTGTCGAGATGACATTCCGCAACGGGAAACTGAAGGTTTTCAAGGACCTTCAGTTCGGGGTGCAGACTGGTGATCCACGGAGCTGGACGAGCTATGACCAGGTCTGGAATGCGTTCTGCGCGCAGGTTAGCCATCTGGCCCAGCATGCGCTGATCCAGCAGCACATCGCCTATCAGATAAAGCCGCAGTACTTTGCCGCGCCGGCAACGTCTATGCTGCACGACCTGGCGATGACTGAGTGCCGCGACCTGCACACCCACGGCGACTACTTCCCAGGCGCCATCGACAGCGGCACGTTCGAGGCGTTCGGCAAGGGCACCGTCGTCGACAGCCTGGCCGCCGTCAAGCACCTTATCTTCGACACGAAGAGACTCACCTGGGACCAACTCCTGACGGCGATCGAGGCCAACTGGGAAGGGCACGAAGCCGTTCGGCAGCTCTGTCTGAACGCGCCCAAGTATGGCAACGGCATCGATTGGGTGGACGACATCGGGTTCCAGATGGAAAGTTTTCTGTTGGAGTTTCTGCACCAGCGCCCCAAGCCGCACGACCAGGCCTTCCTGCTGCGCCAGATCCCCATCACGTTCCATGTCCCGATGGGGAAGGTAACTTGGGCGACACCCAATGGAAGACACGCCAATGAGTTTCTTTCCGAGGGCATCTCGGCCTCCCATGGCATGGACGTCAAGGGCCCCACGGTCTCGCTCAGCTCGATGGCCAGGGGCCGGAACCTGAGCTATCGGGAGAAGGGAGGCGACCTGATCAACCTGAAGTTCAGCCCGGCCAATGTGGCCGGAGAAGAAGGAACGCGACGGCTGATGCAGCTCGTCCGATCCTGGTGCGATCTGAAGCACTGGCATGTCCAGTTCAACATCCTGAACCGCGAGACGCTGCTTGCGGCCCAGAAGGACCCGGAAAAGTACCGGAACCTGATCGTGCGGATCGCCGGCTATTCGGCCTATTTCGTCGACCTGTCGCCGGCGCAGCAGTCGGAGATCATCGCTCGGACGGAAGAGAAAATGTAGCACACGCTTGATTTCTTCAAACGGAGGGAAAGCATGGAGCTCAAAGGGAAGACCGCAATCGTGACAGGTTCGGGAAGGGGAATCGGTGAGGGGATCGCCCTGGTTCTCGCCCGTGAGGGCGCAAACATCGTCGTGAATTCCAGAAAAGCCGAGGAATGCGCGGACGTTGTAAAAAAAATTGTGTCCTCGGGGGGAAAGGCCATTGCCATCGGGGCTGACGTCAGCAAGAAGGCCGAGGTGGTAGCCTTGGCTGCCGGAACCATCAAGCAGTTCGGTGCCATCGACATCCTGGTCAATAATGCCGGCATTGAAAGTCATCCGGTGCTGACAATGGAGCTTGCAGAGGACGCTTGGGACCGAGTGTTGAACGTCAACCTGAAGGGTACTTTTCTCTGCTGTCAGGCGGTGATCCCGCAGATGATGAAGCAGAACAAGGGCCGTATCATCAACATCGGCTCGACGGCATCCATAAGAATTGCCTTTTTCGGGGGCGTTGAATACACCGCATCCAAACACGGCCAGGCAGGCCTCGGCCAACATTTGGCCTGGGAGCTAGCGGATTCTAATATTACGGTCAATACGGTTTGTCCCGGCGCAGTTCAAACGCCGCTGATGGAACAGGGGACCACGCCCGAGTACAGGGAAATGACGGTCAAGAGATTGATTCCTCTGGGACGTTTCTCCACCATCCAAGATATTGGAGAGACAGTGAGCTTTCTGGCGAGCGATCGCGCGGCCATGATCACCGGCCAGATGATCGCCGTTGACGGCGGGGCCCTTACCGGTTTCGGAGAGGATCTGCGCCCCGTCGTTCGTGAGCGGATGGCCGCATTGAAGGCGGCCGGAGGGCATTAGATTCGCCATGAGCACACCTGTCCAAAGGATTGCGATCAATATCGGCGGCGGCTACGTTCCCGGAATTAATTCGGTGGTCACCGGCGCGGTGCTGGCGGCCGTCGTACTTGGATGGGAAGTCATTGGCATCCGCGATGGCTTCGAGGGGTTGCTCTTTCCCGAACGCTATCCCCAGGGCGGTTTGTTGAAGCTCACGCCGCAGTTGATGGAGAGTCTCGCGGGCGCAACCGGCTGCGTTCTGGGCACGGCTTCAAACACTGATCCGTTTCACGTGCGCACAATTAACCCGGACAACTGCGTCGAGGAAGTGGATCGCTCGGTGGAATTATTGGCGTCCGTCCAGCAGGAAGGGATTGATGCCGTCATCTCCATCGTGGACGCTCCGGGGTTGAGCATCCTACTAAAACTGCATCGCAAGGGGCTGAAGACGGTCTGTGTACCCAAGTCCGCCGAAAACCAGGTCGCGGCCACCCATTTATCTTTTGGGTTTAACAGCGCTTTGAGCTTTGCGGTTGAGATGCTCGAACACACTCGGCAGGCCGCGCAATCCGCACGCAAGATCGCGATTGTCGAAGTGCCGGGAGAACACGCGGGCTGGCTGGCCCTACAGTCCGGCACGGCCGCGTGCGCTGACGTCGTGCTCATCCCAGAAATTCCATACGACTTGCATAAAGTAGCGGCAACGCTTCGCGCAAAACTGAAGTCGGACCGGACGTATGGCTTGGTCGTTGTGGCCGAAGGTGCTGTGCCAATTACGGGCTCACAGCCGCAATCGAACACGCCTGCGACTGACTCGCTCAAATCATCGCTTTCGCCTGGCGCAACGGGCGCGGCAGGTTCCCACGTTATTGACCATTCAGGTTATGCGGCGGAAACAGTGGCCCTGGAACTTCAGCGGCTTATCAATCACGAAACATATCCACTGGTGCTGGGACAGTTTGCTAAGGGTGGTCCGGCCACAGCCGTGGACCGCCAGCTTGGCCTCGGCTATGGCGCAGCAGCAGTGCGTGCCATCCACGAAAATCGGACCGGTGTAATGGTGGCGTTCCAGCCGCCCGTCTTGAAATTTGTGCCGCTCGCCGAGGCCATCAACAAAGTGCGTACCGTGCCATCGGACAGTGTGTTCATGCAGATCGCGCGGTCGCTCGGCATCGCTCTTGGAGACTAACGCTATGGATGTTCTGATTGCCAACCCAACGTCTCTAAAGGGCAACGTTCTGAACATCCAACACTTCTGCACGCATGACGGTCCGGGGATTCGGACGACTGTGTTTCTCAAGGCCTGCTCCCTGCGTTGCAAGTGGTGCAGCAATCCCGAGAGCATTCATCGGAGGCCGGAACTCGCCTACAACCGGGCGAAGTGCATCGGCAAAAAGGAGTGCGGACTTTGTCTTAAGCCGCCCTGCCCGGAAGGCGCGTTCTATGTCATCGACGGCACCGACGACCGTGTCTACGTGAACTGGGATCTGGCCACTGACTGCGGTGCCGAGACCGCAGCGGTATGTCCCACGCAAGCACTGCACATGTTTGGCGACGAAATGACCGTGGATCAAGTGCTCGCGGAGGTGGAGCAGGACGGCAGCTTTTACCGCGAGTCCGGCGGCGGCATCACGCTCAGTGGCGGCGAATGCACGGTGCAGGCCGATTTCTGCGCGGCGCTGCTCGCCGAGGCGCACCGTCGTGGAATCAACACCGCGATCGAAACCGCCGGCAATGTCCCGTGGGCGAACTACGAGAAGGTGCTCCCGCACGTCGATCTGATGCTGCACGACCACAAGCTCACCGACCCCGAGCGCCACAAGAAATGGTGCGGCGCGGATAACTCGCGCATCCGCGACAATTTCAAACGGGCTTACGAGACGTTTCCTAACACGAAGTTCATCGCACGCACGCCGCTCATTCCCGGTGTGAATGATGACGAGACGCACATTCGCGCGGTGCTCGCCTTCATCCGCCCGCACCCCAACGTGATCGACTACGAACTGCTGCCCTATCACCGGTACGGCGAGGCAAAGTATGAATTCCTCGGCCGCGTCTTTGAAATGGAGGACTTCAAATCGCCAACATCGGAGTCGCTCGCGCATTTGCAAGCCATCATTGATGAAGCCTTTGGCCGCAACCGAGCGCCGATAAAAGTCTAACGACCCAGAATCTAGCTCGAAGGAATAGTCAATGGACAAACAAAGACGCCAGTGTACCGAGGCAACAAGCCAACTCGCCGTCGGAAACCGGCAGATCGTGAAAGACGTGCCCATGGATTGTTCAGTTTGTGGGGCTCTCAAACGGACTTATGAAGCTGCGACTAGCGGCTACATGGAGGCACGTTCCTCGGCATGTTTTCGGATGTGCAAGGGTGTTGCAGCTTGGAAGAATGTCGAAATGGAACGCGCAAGGTGCGAGTTTGAAGAGCACCGCCTTGTATGCGCCTCCGCGGTTAAGGCGATTGCGCTCCTCCCAAAGTGAAGAGTGTTTACTAACTTCGCCGGACTTCGTCGGCCGCGTCTATGAAATGGAGGATTTCAAATCGCCCTCGCCCGAAACACTGGCGCGGCTGCGGGCGATCATTGACGAGGCGTTTGGCCGGAGTGGCAAGTCAATCAAGAGGTGAGTTGGTAAATCTTTAATGAGAATGCAACCATGACAAAAAATGCAAAAGAGACAAAAACAGATGACTTCAGCCCCATGAAACGCTCGCAGCAAACGGGAGTGAACCGCCGGAAATTCGCGACAAACGCCGGAGTACTGCTGGGCATACTCGCAGTTTGGGAACCGGCCTTGGGCCAGGCTCCGGTCGCGGAGGCCGGAAAGAGCGCCGGTGACCAGAAGTCGGCGCCGGAGTCGGCCGGTACACAGCTGGCCGCGACTCATGGCCCGTGGGATCCGGCATTGGAACAGCTGCGCGAATGGGATCCAAAATGGGCTGAGGCCTGCGCAAAGATGAGCACGAATCCGTGGGTCAAGGGTGTGTTGCCCCGCAAGACGATTGAATTGATCAGCGTCGGATTGAATGCCGCTTGCACTAACCTTAACCCGGACGGGACCCGTCGCCATATCCGGGCTGCGCTCGAAGCAGGCGCGACCCGCGAAGAGATCCTGTTGATACTGAAAGGGGCGAGTTTGATGTCGATCCATTCGTGCAGCCTGGGTGCGCCGATTCTCTTGGAAGAGGCGAAGTCGACAGGTGCTCAGCTACAGAAGAAGACCAAGGAACCGACACCAGCCAGCGATAAGATGAAGGAGATCGGTCAGTGGAATACTGCATGGGATCCCTTCTTTGAAGTGGACCCCGTTTGGACGGATGAATATTTTGCCGCGGCCGCTGGGATCTATACCGATGGGGTACTCTCGCCCAAGGATGTAGAACTCTTGAGTATCGCCCTCGATGCGTCCTTCACCCACATGTATGCCCCGGGCACGCGCCGGCACATCAAGGCAGCGCTCAAGCTGGGCGCCACCATGGAGGAGGTCATGGAGGTGCTGAACCTCTGCGTCTCCCAAGGCGTCCAGGCCTGCAATCTTGGCGTTCCCATTCTCGCCGAAGAACTCGCTAAAAGGCCGAAATAGGGGACACCCGTTATGGAGTTTCTCAGAACATTTCTCGAACAACAGCCCTTGCTCTCGATGTTTCTTGTCATCGGGTTGGGATACGCCGTTGGTCAAGTGAACATCCGAGCTTCAACGTGGGCCTCGGTGCGGTGCATTTCGTTGGCCTCGGAGTGGGCATGCTGGCGTCCAAGGCGGCGCCCCCCCGCGCTGCTTGGCTCCTTTGGACTCGTGATGTTTGTCTATGGGATTGGGATTCAATACGGCAAGCAGTTCTTTGCCGGCCTGACCAGCCCGTTTTGGCCTCAAGGTGAACGCATTGGTCGGAAGGACTGACTCATGAAGATTCTGGACGTTGCGCTAAAGATGTCCTTGGTGCTCTTCATGGTGGGCAACCTGCTCGACATGGGTCTCCGGCTCAAGCTCCAGGAAGCCATTGGGGCACTGCGAAACGTGCGCTTCGTGACGCAATCCTTGCTGTGGGGCTTCATCTTGCTGCCGGGCCTGGCCTATCTCCTCACCGTGGTTGTGCCGCTGGAGGCGCCGTACGCAATCGGGCTTCTTTTGCTTGGACTGGCGCCGTGTGCGCCGTTCCTCCCGCCGATGGTGGACAAGGCCCATGGGGATATAGGTCACACTGCGGCCTTCATGCTGCTTACATCGGTGGCCACGGTGGCCTACATGCCTTTAGCGGTTCCGCTGCTGGTAAAAGGTTTCTCCGCCGGCGCCTGGACCATCGCGAAGCCCCTGCTGTTTTTCCTGCTCGTGCCCATGGCGATCGGGATGGCAATCCAATTCCGCTCGGCCTCCGTCGCGTCCAAGCTCCAACCGATCGTCAAGAAGGCGACGGGGATCGACACGCTCCTGATGCTGGTTCTGTGTGTAGTGATTTACGGCAAAGCGTTTCTCGGGCTGGTCGGAAGCTATGCCATCGGGGTGCAGATTCTATTTTTTTCAGTAGCGTCCGTCGGTCCGTATCTGCTCAGCTTCGGGCTGCCGCAAGGTCAAAAGATCGTGTTGTCGCTCGGCATGTGCACGCGCAACATCGGCGCCGCGCTGGCACCGTTGTTTGCCGTTCGCGATGTGGATCAGCGCGCGATTGTGATGGTCTCCTTCGGGGTCCTGATGCAGGCCGCTTTCGCAATCGTCGTCGCGAGTTATTTCGGTCGCCGCGCCAAGATCGCTGAGACGGTAGCGCCGACTGCTGCGCCAACGGTGGGTCAGCGTGAGTAAAGACCTTCCCATCCTCTACCTCGCCTGGGCACAGCGACGCCTGGAGTCTCACCAGATAGCATACCGACCTGCGCCTGACCGAGAACGGCGAGCAGCCCTAGCGTATCCCACGGCGTTCAGGCCTGCAATCTTGGCGTGCCAATTCTCGCAGAAGAACTCGCTAACCGGACATGAGAGGCGGAACCACCATTTTAGCGGAGAACTACCAAAATCAGACGGAGATGGAGAAGCGGATGAAAAGGCAGCGTCCCCGCGCCACATTAGGAGGCCCTAAAACTTGTCTAAATGCACCAGCGCAACGTAAGGTCGCGACTTCTTCAAACGAGATTTCAGCAATCTATGATGAGCGGAAATGGGTGAAATGATGCCAATAAAATTAGATAGCAAATCTACAACTCCGAATGCGGGGCGAAATTCCGCTAAGCAGACTGTATCAACGCCAGGGCGAAGTGCGCCTCTGGGCGCCTCAGTGGAACAAGGAGGAGTCAATTTCAGCGTTTATTCTCGGGATGCGTCGAGAATCGATCTTCTCCTTTTCGACAGCGAAGACGCGCCTCCATCCCGAGTCATCCATCTTGATCCATGGGACAATCGCACGTACCACTACTGGCATGTTTTCGTGCCGGGATTGGAGCCTGGACAACTCTACGGATATCGGGCTCATGGGCCCTTCGACCCACCGCGAGGGCTACGCTTCGATGCGACCAAAGTCCTGCTGGACCCGTATGGGCGCGGAGTGGTCACTCCCGCCGGTTACAGCCGAGACGACGCCGCCCGAAATGGATACGACAATGCCGCGACCGCCATGAAAAACGTCGTCGTGGATCCGCACGCCTATAACTGGGAAGGCGATGTGCCGTTACACCGGCTATCCTCCCAAACTGTCATCTACGAAATGCACGTCGCAGGATTTACCCGTCATCCTAACTCCGGGTTACCGGCCGACACCCGCGGCACTTTCGCAGGCCTCATCGAAAAAGTGCCCTATCTGCGAGACCTGGGGATTACCGCAGTGGAACTCCTACCGGTCTTTCAATTCGACGCGCAAGACTGCCCGCCGGGCCACGTGAATTATTGGGGATACCAACCGGCATCTTTTTTCGCGCCCCATCGAGCGTACAGTTCACGGCAGGATCGCCTCGGGCCGGCGGATGAATTTCGCGACATGGTGAAGGCACTCCACCGCTCCGGTATCGAAGTGATTCTCGATGTCGTGTACAACCACACCTCGGAAAGTGACGACCTCGGACCGACTCTGAGCCTTCGTGGGTTGGATAACAACGTTTATTACATTCTGGACGGCGGCTCCTGCTACGCCAACTACACCGGAACGGGAAACACATTGAATGGGAATCATGCAATTGTGCGGCGCATGATCGTCGATAGTCTGCGCTACTGGGTCCAGGAGATGCACGTGGATGGCTTTCGTTTCGACCTGGCCTCCATCCTTACTCGCGACTCGTCAGGCCAGTCCATGGCCAATCCCCCCGTGTTGTGGGATATCGAAACAGATCCGGTAATGGCAGGAACGAAATTTATCGCCGAAGCGTGGGATGCGGCTGGTCTATATCAGGTCGGCAGCTTTATCGGCGACAGCTGGAAGGAATGGAATGGGAGGTTCAGAGACGACATCCGCAGCTTCTTCCGATCCGAGGACGGTATGGTCACCCGCCTCGCCGACCGCTTTCTTGGCAGCCCGGAGGTATACGGTCACAAGAAGCGTGAGGCCGAGCAGAGCGTGAACTTTGTCACTTGCCACGATGGCTTCACCTTGAACGACCTCGTTTCGTACGAGCACAAATACAACGAGGCCAATGGAGACGCCAACCGCGACGGCTCCGATGACAATCGAAGTTGGAATTGCGGGGTTGAGGGGCCGACCGACGATCCAGCCATTGAGAAATTACGGAATAAGCAGGTGAAGAACTTCTTGACGGCGACCCTTCTGGCGCAAGGTGTGCCCATGGTTCTAATGGGGGACGAAGTGCGGCGCACGCAAAGAGGCAACAACAACGCCTACTGTCAGGACGATGATACCAGCTGGTTCGATTGGGGCTTGCTTGAAATGCATGCGGACGTCCATCGATTCCTGAAGCTGCTCATCGCACGGCGGTTAATGAGGGATACCGCGGCGGAGCAAGAACGCAAGAATTTGGACCAATTCCTGATTGACGCCAACAAGACGTGGCACGGGGTAAAGGCGGGACAACCTGACTGGGGCCCGTCGTCGCATAGCCTTGCCTTGATGGCGGAGGTCCCGAAAGAAAAATTGATGTTTTACATTGCTTTCAACAGCTACTGGGAAGATCTGGAGTTTGAGTTGCCGGCGATGGAACAATGGTTGAACACCCCCTGGCGCCGTTGGATTGACACAAGTCTTGATTCACCGGCAGACATAGTTGAATGGTCCACCGCTGGGCCCGTATCTGGCCCCACATATTCGGTTGCATCTCGTTCTGTTGTGGTGCTTTTCGCCAGGTTGCCAAGCTAAGAACTCGTCCTCTTCGGTTTGTCCCCACGATCCTGGTTAGTACAGAAAGTACGAGTCACATTTCCCAGTAGCCGCCTAAATTGCCGGGATACTTATCACCGCCGAGTCTGTGATCTGAGAGTGGCCTTGGATAGTTGCCTACGAGCATCTGAAGAAGGGTGTTCCTGGCGTCTAGGGACTTTTGTCACGCGATATCACGCATTAAAGGGAGAGACGTGGCTGGCACCACCCCATAGGGTAGTAATGTCCTGGCAGCACTTGCCCGATAGGCATTCTTGAATTGGACGAACGTCGATGGAGGGATCAATGACGAAGGAACAGTTCAGACTGGATGAAGCCCGCACTAAGAAAAACGCCTGGAAGAAGTGGGGGCCCTATCTAAGTGAACGGCAATGGGGAACCGTGCGTGAAGACTATAGCGAGGACGGAAACGCCTGGGATTACTTCACGCACGAGCACGCAAGATCGCGGGCGTATCGCTGGGGTGAGGATGGTTTGGCAGGCGTATCTGACGATCACCAGATTCTTTGTTTCGCACTGGCTCTGTGGAACGGCAAGGACGCGATTGTTAAGGAGCGGCTCTTCGGTCTGACTAACAGCCAAGGCAATCACGGTGAGGACGTCAAAGAGTATTACTTCTATCTGGACAGCACGCCAACGCACTCTTACATGAAGTACCTCTATAAGTACCCGCAGGCAGCATATCCGTATGACGATCTCATCGAAACAAATCGTCAGCGCGGCCGCCAGGCGCCGGAGTATGAGTTACTCGACACCGGCATATTCGACGAGGATCGTTACTTCGACGTATTTGTCGAATACGCAAAGGCCGGGCCGGACGACCTGGGCATAAAGATCAGCGTTGCCAACCGCGGACCCGAAGAGGCCACGTTGCATCTGTTGCCGACACTCTGGTTCCGCAATACCTGGTCGTGGAGCGAAGGCGCCAGCAAACCGTCATTGTCAGGGCACCAGACGGAAGGCGTGAGCGTTATCTCGGCTCATCATACGGACCCGCTCTTCAAGGAATCGTTTTCCGACAGCAACCTCTATTGCGAAGGAGGGCCGCCCCTGCTGTTCACAGAGAACGAGACCAACAATGCGAGACTCTTCAGTGGTCAAAATGCTTCCCCTTATGTCAAGGATGGCATCAATGACTTCGTCGTGGGTGGCAACGAGCAGGCTGTGAATCCAGCTAAGCTAGGGACCAAGGCAAGTCCACATTACATTCTGAACATCCGCCCCGGCGAGACCCGGATCGTTCGTCTACGTCTGGCGGAGTCACTTTCTGGCACGCCTAAAAGTCCCTTCAAGGATTTCGACAAGTTCTTTACCGAACGCATGAAGGAGGCGGACGAATTCTACGATTCCATCCTGCCGCCGTTAGTGAAGGCTGACCCGGATCGCGCCCTGGTGATGCGGCAGGCGCTGGCCGGCATGCTCTGGAGCAAGCAGTATTTCTACTACGATCTTAGCAAGTGGCTGAAGGAACACAATGTGGGACCATGGTCAACGCCCGAGGCGCGCAAGAAGGTACGCAACAGTGAATGGTTCCACATGGCCAATGACGACATCATATCAATGCCGGACAAGTGGGAGTATCCGTGGTATGCAGCGTGGGACCTGGCGTTTCATATGCTGGCGTTCCAGACGGTGGACTCCGATTTTGCGAAGTCTCAACTCGATTTGATACTCCGCAACGACTATTTACACCCTAATGGACAGATGCCGGCCTACGAGTGGAACTTCAGCGATGTCAATCCGCCCGTGCATGCGTATGCCACCATGCAGATTTACCTAACTGACAAGGAGCGAAACAACGGTGTGGGAGACATGCAGTTTCTCGTCTACGCATTCTCCAAATTGCTGATCAATTTCACCTGGTGGCTCAACCGCAAGGACCGCTCGGGAAATAACGTGTTTGAGGGCGGCTTCCTAGGTCTGGATAACATAGGAGTATTCGATCGCAGTTCGCCGCTGCCTACCGGCGGGCATCTGGAACAGGCTGACGGGACCGCATGGATGGTGTTCTACAGCCAGCAGATGCTGCGCATCGCTGTGGAACTGGCGCTGTTTTATCCCCCGTTTGAAGAATTCGTCATCAAGTTCTTCGAACACACCGCGTGGATCGCTGGAGCGATGGACCGCATGGGCGAACATCAGGACGAGATGTGGGACGAAGAGGATGGTTTCTTCTACGACGTCCTACGTTTGCCCAATGGGGAGGCCTTTCGTTTGAAGGTGCGATCGATGGTGGGCCTTTTGCCTCTGGCTTCGGTCGCGATCTTCGAAGAGGGCACACTCGAAAAGTTGCCGACAGCTAAGAAACGCATCCAGGAGTTTTTGGAACTTCACCCTGGCCTCGCAGCGAGCATTCACATACCGGGCACACCGGGTGTGGCGGGCAGACACTTGCTCTCCACTGTAAACGAAGAGAAACTGCGCCGCATCCTCGCGCGGATGCTCGACGAGAACGAGTTCTTCGGACCGCACGGCATCCGTGCGCTGTCGCGTTATCACCTCGACCACCCCTTCGTTTTCAACCTTGAGGGTAAGGAATTTCGCGTTTCCTATCTGCCGGGCGACTCTGATAGCGGAATGTTCGGCGGGAACTCCAACTGGAGGGGCCCGGTCTGGATGCCGGTTAACTTCCTGCTCTACCTTTCCCTCCTGCGCCTTGGCGCCTATTACGGTGATTCCTTCAAGGTGGAGTGCCCGACCGGCTCAGGGAATCAAATGACCTTGTTCGAGGTCGCTCAACAGTTGGCGGAGCGGCTCATCGGAACATTTGTCCGGGACGGGTCGGGGCGCAGACCGGTGTTCGGTGGATCGGAGAAATTCCAAACCGACCCGCATTGGAGAGACAACGTTCTTTTCTACGAGTACTTCCATGGCGACAACGGCGCTGGTATCGGCGCCAGTCACCAAACTGGATGGACGGGCTGCATTGCACGGATCATTCAGGCCAACGGACACTTTACCGCCGAAATGCTCGGTGGGCGGGATATCGAGCGACGAGCGATCAAAAAGGCGCAGGACCAGAGAGCTTCAGACAAGTGATAAGTGACGGTTTTTTGATGTGTCACGTGTCCGCGCCTATTTCGATAAGCCGTCGTCCGAAAGCCAGGCGCCGACTGGGCTGCCTTCTAGTCCAGCAGAAGGGTTTGGTGCTCAAGATGATGGACGCGATCGAAGCAGCGGGAGCCAGCCGCGCGTCTCACATTGGCGCACTCTTGCCCAATGGGTGACGGACAACCCACAACGAGCGTCGGAGGTGCTCGATCAATTCCTGACGATGGAACTCGACCCCATTTTTTTGACCTCGATGCTCGATGCATTCCAGCCTCTCCTTCGAGACAAGGCCGATTTCGATGTGTATGCGGTGGCGCGAGCTGCGCATTGGGTTGCAGAATCTACCGACGCCATCACGACCGTTGGAGAGGATGATGGTTGGCATCGCCCCACTTGGAACTGGGCTCATATGTCTGCTGCCCGATACATGGCAGAGCTAATGCTCAAGACTGAGCGACTCGATCTCAAGCGCGCAGACGAACTGTTCTTGGTAGTTCGTGCGATATGCTATTTGCCGCACCCAACGGAGGAAGAAGAGGCTTCCTACAAAAAAGAATCGAGCCGGTATGCCTCGTTTGCTCTAAACACGCCACGGCCGGTGGCGTGAAGGGCGATGATTCGGTATGGGCGATGGCTGAAGCTTGCCACGCCAGAAGCAGAGTTCAAGCGAGAGCAACTCGGCCCAACACTTGCCGTATTGGAAGAGAAGCTCAATTCAGTCGAAGAGCCCTCGGTGGCGGTGCGTGAGATGTTCGGCATGCAATTCCGAACTCTTGCATGGCTCGATTGTAGCTCGGCAAATTATCTGGCGTAATTCTTTGCACGCTATTTGGCGCGTGCGGGCCGCAGAGGTCATCCTTGGCCCGATCACCAAGCTGTCTCGCGCGGCGTCGACTACCTCAGGTATGACAGTGTGCAGTTGGTTTCCCTCTCTTCTGGTGTCGGTGGATGAATGGGTTGGCTACCGTGGTGTTCAAGGGCCTCAGTTTCGATACGGCCCCGAGCTTTCTCCAACACTTGCAATGCTTGATCGTAATGTTTCTGCGCGCAAAGAGATCCGAAATAGCCCGAGTACACGTCGCTCATCTCCGCAAGCAAGTAGCGCTCGATATTCGTGGTCGCGGCGTGCTGAATCATTGCATCGACCAGGGCGACACTCTTGCGATAAAGGGCGTCTGCTTCCTCGGCGTGGCCCATCTTCCCGGTGATCTCTGCTTTGATCGCGAGATTCCGTGGAACTAGATAAAGCTCGTCAGGAATGTGGGTGTTTGCTTCAATCGCAGCGTTGATCGCGCCTAACGCCGCCGGAAGATCGCTGGTGCGTTCGTAGGCTTGGTCACAGACCTAGAAGGGTACTTGGGACATTTCTATCGGGCACGAGTAGGACATTTCTATCCGGCGCTAATAGGACATGTTGGTGCCCGATAGGAATGTCTCTGTGGTGCCGGATAGAAATGTCAGTATAGGTCCTTTCGATGACTCGTAGTAGTCGTGCGGTGCGTAATGTGGTAATCGCTGTTCTTTAGCGATTTCCAAGGACTGTGGGAAGCGAGGGAAACGGCTTTATGTTTTCCTTGCTTTCCATCAGGCCGTCATTTCCACCGCTGGGATTGGGGCGATTTTTATTTTGTAGTCAGGCCCATAGACCTGGCGCGGACGCTTCTTGTATCCGATCTTGTCACTGTTGGTCATGATCTTAGGCAGGTGCTTGATATCCTGCTGCGCCTTCACGGTGAGGAGTGCATGGCGTAGGCGTTTGTTTTCGACGATGGCTGTGTGGCTCACGCGCTGGTCTTTGCTGAAAATACGATAGGGAAGCGAGTGGCCTTTCCATCGCACCTCGAGCGGTCGATCTGCGAAGTCATAAACCTCGACGTACTGGCCTGCTAAGCCATCCGCCAGCTCACTTCGCTCCAGGATGATCTGCCTGCGGTCGTAGGCTAGACTCAGCTGTTGGCTTACATGACGCTGTTCTCGATGGCACAGAATGTCCGCAAGCCGAGAGGCCTGCACGTTCAGCCTGCGGTGCAGGTTCTCAGCCTTTACTGCGGGTATCGCGAACTTCTCGTTGTAGTGCTTCATGAACCTGGGCAGGAAGGCATTGCCCGCACTCATGTCTGAAATCTCGGCCAGCCTCAGTTCCTTCACCAGCCGATCCTGCAGCGTGCGGTTCGCTCGTTCCACTCGACCCTTCGCCTGGCTGGAGTTTGCGCAGAGGATCTCGATGTTCAGTTCTGCCAGCGCACGACCGAACTGCGTCATGCCCGAACCGCCCTTCGCATCCGGCCGGTTCACACGAAAGACCGTGTGCTTGTCGGAGTAGAACGCGGTAGGGCAACCGTGCTCAGTCAAGTACCCGCTCAGCGCCTCGAAGTAGGAGTCCGTGTTCTCGCTCGGCACGAAGCGTAGCTGCATCAGCTTGCTGGTCGCGTCGTCGATGAAGACTAGCAGAGTGCAGGGCTCACCTCGCTGCTCGAACCAGCGATGGTCGCTACCGTCGATCTGGATCAGCTCACCGTAACCCTCGCGTCGAAGACGAGGCTGATGGAAGCTTCGACGCTGCTTGCGCGACTGCCAGAGACCTTCTTCCAACATCCACGTACGCAGAGTCTCGCGGCCTATCTGGATCTCATGCTTGGCGAGCAGAACTTCAGTTGCCAACGTCGGCCCGAAGTCAGCGTACTTCGACTTGACCAGCTCGAGCACGTACTCACGAACGCCAGCGCTCGCGCTGTGGTTCGAAGACTGACCTCGACCCTTGTGGATCAGCCCACCGCCACCGTCTTCGCGAAACCGGATCATCAGTCGGTTGACCTGACGGGCGGTGATCGCCAGCACGATCGCCGCCGAAGCTACCGTCCGCCGGCCAGAAAGCACTTCGGTCAAAACCTCGATACGCCTCACGTCGCGTTCGCTCATCAGCACCCATCCCATCGTCGTCCGTCTCCCAGGCCAGACCTAGGAGAGTACTTGGGACATTTCTATCGGGCGAGAGTAGGACATTTCTATCCGGCGCTAATAAAGGCCACTATACATAAGCCGCATTATCGGGCGAAGCGAAGATAAGTAGACAGAATCGCTCCTGCCATCAACACGCCTTAGCATGGCGATACTGCACAGGCCGGCGCACGTTTCTCGGGTCGCCTCGTGTTTGCTCTTCGTTAGAC
>DATDHL010000218.1:0-2932 GCA_036521575.1 Edaphobacter sp.
CCGCAAGCTGGCCTGCAGCGAGTTATAGCTTGTGGTGCCTTCATTCGACGCGAACTCCAAAAATGAGTGCGTTCCAGTACCGCCGATTGCCGTCGTAGTTGTATTCAGGTTTGCAAAGGGAAACTGCACGATCGCCTGGGTTGCATTGGCAAAACCAATAACCTGTCCTTGGTTCGCATTGCTCAACCGATTCATCTTGCGTCCCCAGTTCCCTACCCACGTGAGTTCCATCACCGTATTCTGTGTCAACAGTACCTGCGGGCCAAAGCTCGCTTGCTGTATGTAACTGGTGCGCTGGTTTGGGTCCTGCCAGTTATTTTTTTGCAGAGTCAATGGAACGACAGAACCCGAATACAAGGCTCCAGGAAATCCGTTCCTTAGCTGGAACACGGGCGTCACGCTTCCGTTGGTCTGCGAGGTCTGTACTGCCTTCAAGAAAGGCTGATTCAGCGCGAGTTGTGATTCCGATCCAATGCGGTTACCGAACTGATAGAAGATACCGTATCCCCCGCGAAAGACAACTTTCTCCGAAGTCTGATAACTAAAACCAAAACGTGGAGCGACGTTGTTCATGTCAGCATTGATGAGCGCGCGATCACTCCATCCTCCTGCATTGGGGGACGCTGCTATAAGAGAGCCTCCGTTCGCAGGAGAGAAATTCGACACGGAGTTCGTGCGGTTCAGCATAGGTGCATAAAGTTCATACCTCAGCCCATAATTCACGGTCAGATTCCTGGCAACACGCCACGTATCCTGACCGAAGAACGAGTGGCCCGGGATAAATTGATGTACATCGAGAGGCGTGTTGTAGATCGTTGAAGCAATATCACCGAGCAAAAAGTCAGCAAACCCGAACCCCGATTTGTTTGTATAAATACCGGTGGATTGCATAAAGCCCTGCGGTGCCTGCAAATCAAGGAAGGTGTCTGTGTTGCGGTGATACTGATAGCCAAACATCAGACTATGAGCCCCGAGCAACTTGGTAAAGATATTGATGAATTGAAACGTCTGTGACGCCTGGAACTGAGGTCGAAAGCGATCCACCCCAAGCGTAACCAATCCGGAGATGTAGATAGGTGGAATTCCGGCGGTGTATGGCGAGGGTGGAATTCCAGTCAAACCGTAATCGGCCGCGTTCGAAGTGCCAAGCTGAAGCCCGATAGGGTTGCTATGCGCGTTGTCGCGTGAAAATCCATAACGAGCCTGATTGACCGCACTCGAAGAAAACACATGCGTCCATCCAAGCGCAAGGCCCTGGTTGCGGATAGCATAATCCGTTGCGAAGCCCCCGTTCCCGGCAATGGGATTTGAGGT
This sequence comes from Edaphobacter sp., assembly GCA_036521575.1. Classification (GTDB taxonomy): domain Bacteria; phylum Acidobacteriota; class Terriglobia; order Terriglobales; family Acidobacteriaceae; genus Edaphobacter. The sequence continues at coordinate 1,315 of DATDHL010000218.1, forward strand.
CCATAACGGATCTTGCCTATGCTGCTGCAAGAAGCTGTAGCGCCCAAAGATCGTATCGTTCGCGCGAAGCTTGTGATCGATTCGAAGATCGGTGGAATTGTTCTGCGTCGGCGAAAGGAAGATGTAGTTGTAATTGGAAGTGCCCGTCCACACAGGAACGCGCGGATCATTTGGGTCTGGGAAGAGTGACGCAAGCTTCACGCCCACCGGATCGAGGCAACTCGGAGAAATAATTCTCGTAGCTGGCGTTATGCAACCCGCCTGACCCGTTGCCGTGCTATTCAACGGATAGGTCGTACTGCTCAGTTCGCTGAAATTCCCGGTCTTCATGGCCGCGGAAGGCACCACGGTTGACTCTGTCACATCCTTACTACTTCGAAGTCCCTGGTAATCGCCAAAGAAGAAAGTATGGTCGCGGTAGATGGGACCGCCGATCGTGCCGCCAAATTGATTCTGGCTAAAGGTTCCCTTGGGGAGGTTCTTTTGCCGATTGAAATAGGTGTTCGAATCAAACACACTGTTCCGCCCAAACCAAAAAGCGTTGCCATGAAATTGATTCGTTCCGCTCTTGATCGAAGCATTGACGACAGCACCGGCCGAGGTGCCAAACTCTGTCGAGTATGTCCGGGTCTGCAAGCGAAACTCTTGAATTGCATCCGGTGGAGGCTGCACATTCTGCACAGACCCCTCCTGCAGATTCGTAGAGCCAGAGTTGTTATCCACGCCATCCAGCGCAAAGTAGTTCTGCGTCTCGGTGTTACCGTTCGAACTGAACCGATCAGGCGCGGGGTTAGCAACCGAGGGATTCTTGAAAATTCCCGGAGACAGCAGTGCGAGATCCGCATACCGTCTGGCATTAAGTGGAAGGTCGTTAATCTGTTGCGTTCCCACGACAATCCCCACATCAGCCGACTGCGTCTGCAAGGTGACTCCGACTTCGTTCACCTCGATCCGTTCCTGGTTCGCGCCAACCGTTAGCGGAAGATCCACCTGAGCACGCGTCTTGACATGTACCTCCACCAAAGGGTTCTTCGTCACGCCAAATCCCGTCGCTGTGGCTTCAACGGAATAGTTCCCCGGAATCAAACCCAGGACCTCGTAGTTTCCATCGTTATTTGTCTTTGTCGTTGTGACAATGCCTGTGGCTATATTTCGTATGGTCACCGCTGCTCCTGGCACAACGGCACCCTGCGCATCGCGTATAACACCGGCAATCGTTCCTGTATCGATCTGCGCTAAAGCCGTTGAGGTACCGAAAGCAATCAAGAGAAGAAACAGACTGAAGAGGCTTTGAACAAGTCCCGATCTGAATCCGTTTTGCAAGGGCGCGGCCTCACAAGTTGCGGATTGAAAGGGCACAGCTTCACTGGTTGCGGATTGAAAGATCGCGGCTTCACTGGTTGCAGATTGAAAGGGCGCGGCTTCACTGGTTGCGGAAAGGGTCGTCGTTTTGAAAGGGCGCGGCTTCAGCCGCGCCACAAGTCGCCCCGAAAGCTGGGGCTTTAGCCCCTGAGGGAATGCTTCTCTTATCAGAACTGTCGGGTGAGACTGGTTCAGAGCTTCCCTAGAGAAACTTGATGTAACCCACTGTTTTCTCTGCGACGAAATCTCATTCTCA
>DATDHL010000219.1:0-3705 GCA_036521575.1 Edaphobacter sp.
TACGCCTTCGACTTCGCCAACCACAAAGACCGCATCACACAACCCCTCGTGCGCCAGCCCAACGGCGAACTCAAGCCCGTCTCCTGGGAGCAGGCCTTCGAGCACGCAGGCAAAAAACTCCGCGAACTCCGCGACCAGCGCGGCGGCAAGTCCATCGGCGTCATCGGCGGCAACCGCCTCACCAACGAAGAGGCCTACCTCCTGCAGAAGTTCGCCCGCACGGTCCTCGGCACTAATAACATCGACCACCACCGCACCGCCGACTACGTCACCTTCGCCCAGGCCCTCGCCGGTCAGACCAACCGCACTGCTTCCCTGCGCGATACCCAGAGCTCGCCAGCAGTCCTGATCGTAGGCGGCGACCCCACCAATCAAGCCCCCGGCACCGCGTGGAACCTGCGCACCGACGTCCGCATCAACCGCGCTCGCCTCTACGTCGCCAACACCGAAGAGATCAAGCTCCGCCGCCAGGCCAAAGCCTTCCTCCACGTAGCGCCGTTCGGCTATAACGCGCTCGCCAGCTACCTTAACGGCGACGCCGCATCCGCTACCAGCGCAGCCGCCGATGCCAACGCTCTCAGCGCCTTCCGCGACGCCGTCAAGGCCGAAGAAAAGCTCCTCATCCTCATGGGCCCCGAACTCCACTGCGCAGACCTCAAGAACCTCATCGCCTTTGGCCTCACCATCCCCGGCGCAAAGTTCGCCCTGCTCTCCGACTACGCCAACTCGCGCGGAGCCGCCGACATGGGCCTGCTCCCCGATATGCTCCCCGGTTACACACCGGTCACCTCCGTGGGCAGCTTCGCCGAGTACAAGGCGCCAGCCACCCCGGGCCTCGACATGCTCGAGATCTTCGACGCCGCAGGCAAAGGTGAACTCTCCGCCCTCTACGTCGTAGGTTCGAACCCCATCGCCCGCTACGGAGTCGATCCGGCCATCCTCAAGAACACCTTCATCGTCGTGCAGGAGATGTTCCTCACCGAGACCGCAGCCCTCGCCGACGTCATCCTCCCCGCGGCCAACCTCTACGAGAAGTCCGGCTCCGTCACCAACAGCTACGGCGACCTCCAGCAGGTCAACAAAGCCGCGGACCGCGCCGGCGTCCGCACCGACTTCGAGATGATCGTCCGCGTCGCCGACAAGATGGGCGCCGATGTCCACACACTCGTCCCCTTCGGCAAAGGCACTCGCGCCGACATGGGTCAGTCCCGCGGTGCACAATCGGGCGAAGCCGATCGTCACGCCGTCTGGCTCACCGCGCACAATCTCGAGCCCAAACTCAGCCCCTTCGATCCCTACGCGATCCTCGACGAGATCCAGCGCCTCGTCCCCGGCTACGACAAGCTGCTTCGCCTACAGCTCCTCAGCGGCAACGATCAGCATCTGCAGCCCGCCGCACCCGCTACCCTCACCCAAATCACCAACCGCCGCGACCTCGTCCTCCCGGCGAACGACACGCTCTTTACCTCAGGAACGCTTGGCCGCTACTCCGCCATGCTCAACGACGTGCAACAATTCCAGGCCAACGAACCCCTGATACAGATCGAAACCGCGCCCGAGTAGACCCGAACATTGCAACATGGAGCCAGTACTTAAAAATCTCAGAGCTCAAACCTCAGAGCTGAAAGCTTATAAATGAGCCACCTCACTGAATTCCAGACATTTCTGCTGCTCAGCATCCTCAAGGTCGTAGTCGTCCTCGTCATCACCCTGACGGCGGTCGCCTACACGGTGTTGCTGGAGCGCAAGGTTCTCGGCCGCATCCAGAACCGCTGGGGACCCTCGCGCGTCGGTCCCTTTGGCCTGTTGCAGCCGCTGGCCGACGGCATCAAGCTCTTTCTCAAGGAAGAACTTATCCCCCTCGCTGCCGAGAAGCCTCTCTTTATCATTGCGCCCATCATCGCGCTCACCTGCTCGCTCATCTCTATCGCCGTCGTGCCTTTCGGACAGGTCCACCACGTCACGGCCAACGGCATCAGCGTCGATATCTTCAACATCGCCGACCTCGACATCGGCCTTCTCGTCATCCTCGGCATCACCTCCATCGGCGTCTACGGCATCGCGCTCTCCGGCTGGTCGTCGAACAACAAGTTCGCGCTCCTCGGCTCACTTCGCGCCACCTCGCAGATGATCAGCTACGAGCTGGCCCTCGGGCTCTCGCTCGTCGGCGTCGTGCTCCGCGCCCAGTCCCTTAGCCTGCGTACCATCGTCAACAGCCAGTCCGCCCATGGCATGCTCTCCTGGAACGTCTTCGGTGGCCTCCAGTTCGTCGGCTTCTTCATCTACCTCATGGCCGCATACGCCGAGACTAACCGCGCTCCCTTCGACCTCCCCGAGGCAGAATCCGAGCTCATCGCCGGCTACCACACCGAGTACTCCTCCATGAAGTTCGCCATGTTCTTCATGGCCGAGTACGCCAATATGATCACCGTAGCCTGCGTCGCCACCCTGCTCTTCTTCGGTGGTCCATCCAGTCCCTTCGGCAATCTCTTCCCGGCCATCGGCGGCCCGTTCATCGCGGCCATCCTGCCGATCTTCTGGTTCGTCGTCAAGGTCTTCGCGTTCCTTCTGCTCTATATCTGGGTGCGCGGCACGTTGCCCCGCTTCCGTTACGACCAGCTCATGAGCTTCGGCTGGAAGTTTCTTCTCCCGCTGGCAATGGCCAACATCGTCTTCACCAGCCTCGTTCTTGCCTTGCACGCAAAATGACGGCAGCAAGCTGTTTTACAATCAGCAGATAGCCCGTAACATCTGCTCAGTTTCAAACGAGATCGAATAAGGACTCATCGGATCATCCATGCAACTGGCACTCTTCATCATCTTTGGCGCGCTGGCGGTCGCGGGAGCACTCAACTTCCTCTTCCAACGCCACCCCATCAACAGCGCCCTCTCGCTGGTCGTCGTCATGATGTCGCTGGCCGTCCTGTACTGGTCGCTCGGGGCCGAATTCCTCGCCGCAGCCCAGGTCATCGTCTACTCCGGCGCCATCATGGTGCTCTTCGTCTTCGTCGTGATGCTCCTCAACGCGGGCGAAGAAGAACGCACCAAGGGCAGCCGGGCAGCCTACATCGCCGGAATCCCCGGAGCCGTCGCCATCTTCTGCCTGCTCAGCTTCGTCTTCCTTACAGAGCGCAAGGCCCTCGGCACTGTCAACCTCGGCGGTCATCTGGACCACGCCGTCAGCAACATCTCCGAGCTCAGCTCGATCCTCTTCACCAAGCTGCTCCTGCCCTTCGAGGTCACCTCGATCCTCATCCTCGTAGCCATCCTCGGAGCCGTCGTGCTCGCGCGAAAGGAGCAGTAATCACTGTGACCGAAGCCGTTCCTATCGCCTACTACCTCATCCTCGCCGCCATCCTCTTCTCCGTAGGCGTCGCCAGCTTCCTCATCAAGCGCAACATCATCACAGTCTTCATGTCGATCGAGCTGATGCTCAACGCCGTCAACCTGACCTTCGTCGCCTTCGCGCACATGTGGCACCAGGTCTCCGGACAGATCTTCGTCTTCTTCGTCATGGTCGTCGCCGCAGCGGAAGCCGCCGTCGGCCTGGCCATCATCATTGCCATCTTCCGTACACGCCAGACCCTGAACATCGATCAGGTCAACCTGATGAAACTCTGAGACTCGAGAACTACTGATGCAAGCTTCTTACCTCTGGCTGATTCCGCTGCTTCCCTTCACCGGCTTCCTCATCAACGGAACCGT
>DATDHL010000220.1:0-1603 GCA_036521575.1 Edaphobacter sp.
GGCGATCTGCGCGGCGATTGTGAGGGTCGCTCAGAGCAAAAAAACTCGGTGGAGCGTCCCGGTTTCGAGTGCTGTGCCAAAAAGGGGTGGATTACTGGTCCTCGAAAGCGCCAGCGTTGACGGCACTTTTCATGCCCGGAAACGTGTGGGCAAAGAGGACCGTTTGTGGCACAATTCCGCATGGCACCTCTCCGCACCTCATCAACCGCCTTGGTAAAGGCGGCCCTGTATGCGCGGGTGTCGACCGACGACGGCCGGCAAACGGTAGCCAATCAGGTGCGGCAGCTGCGCGAACTGGCGGTGGCGCGAGAGTTTGAAATCTTTCGTGAATACGCAAGATGATTATGACCATCTTCGCCGGTATCGCCGAGTTCGAACGCGATCTGATTCGGGAGCGCACCGGTGCCGGACGCGCCGACGCCCGGAAGCGCGGCGTCCGCTTTGGACGCCCCAAGAAAATGAACGAGGAGCAACTGAAGCTCGCCAGGAGGCTGCTGAAGGAGGGAACCTCTGTCAGCGAAGTTGCGCGCACCTTCAGTGTTCACCCCGCTACTCTCTATCGCATGGTCGCTCTGACTGCCTGATCCTTCGAGGAAATATGACCGTCTACCGTCTGTACGTCTTCTTGCTCGATGTCGCCCCGCCCATCTGGCGGCGGATCGAGCTGTCGAGTGAAACTTCGCTCGCCCAACTGCACAAGGTCCTTCAGGCCGCGTTGGGATGGCAGGACTCCCATCTGCATGAGTTCGAGATCGGCGGTCAACGCTACGGAGTGCCCGACACCGACTACGATCAACCGGGAGAAGTCGTTAAGGCCAGTACCGTCAAGCTGTCCAGGGCTCTCCCGAGGAAGGGTTCCAGCCTGCTCTATAGCTACGACTTCGGCGACAACTGGGCTCACTCCGTGGTCCTCGAAGACATCGTGCCCAAAGAGCCGGACACAAAGTATCCGCGCGTTGTCGACGGAGCAAGGGCTTGCCCGCCAGAAGATTCCGGCGGTCCTTATGGCTATGCGGAATTGGTCGAAATCCTCGCCAAGCCGAGACACAAGGAGTATCGCCAGATGCGCGAGTGGGCTGGCAAGAACTTCGCCCCGGAGAAATTCTCGGTCAGGGATGCCAATCTTCGGCTGAAACAAATCCTGCCAAAGAGCCCCAAACTTAAAACCGACCAAGTTCAGTAGTCAGCTGCCCCTGGCGACAGAAATGTTGGAGCCACCCAAAGCGGACCCTAAGCGAGTTTTCTGTTCCGTTGCTCCCGTAATGCCACCGTGAGCAATTGCGATCGACTGAAGGTTGCCACGAGGAATTCACCGTTTTTGCTCCGCACCTTTTTGGACATCGGACATGAGAAACTTGCTAGCCAGAGAAGAGCAGACAGCGGACGCTCGAAATCCGTTTTGCCAGGACCGCGAGACGGGGTGTTAGTGACGGCTTCTACTACTACGCCGCTTCCTCGGAGATCAGATGGCAGGGCCGTGCAGCGTGACAGTGGGCCACCCTCATGCGGGAGCCGGACAAAGGAACGCCCACCTATACGAGGTGGGCAAATCCGAAATTGGAAGCCAATGTTAGTTCTTGACGGTCATTGAGTCGGAGTCCAC
>DATDHL010000221.1:0-5986 GCA_036521575.1 Edaphobacter sp.
ACTGCCACGGTTATCCGCGAGGCTCGATGTCTTCCTCTTCGCGCCGTGTTTTACCTCCGGGATCGTCGCCTACGACCTCATCAAAAGCAAAGCGTGGAAGCGGAAGCTGCCATCCTGGACATGGCCGGTAGGCATAGCCGTTATAACTGCTTTGTTCGGACCACACGACAACATAAACCTTTACGTTAAGATCCAGCGGGCATGGACAATATCGCTCTTGCTTGGACTTCTGTATGCGAGCGTAGAGGATCTCCCTTCAAATAAGCTTCAAAAGTGCTTCCATTGGATCGCCGAGCACTCTTATGGCATTTATCTGAGCCACATTGTCCTTATCTGGCTTGCAGTGGATCGGTTGGCTGGCTCACCCGTCTGGATCAGGGTCATAGTTCTGGTCGTAGGCACGATTGCTATCCCAGCCCTTCTGTATGTATCTGTAGAAAAGCCTCTCATACGCGTAGGCAGCCATGTTGCAGCGCGCCTGTTGCGATCGAAAGTGGAAAAAAGGGAACCGCAACTGGTCTAGGGTGTGGGCAACACGGCCGACTGTATCTTCTCGCCTCGACACCCGAGGAACAGACGTGATGCGCGCATTCCGGGCGCACCCGATATACTGAAGATTCGCCGCAATTAAGCGGACGAACTCTACTTCATGTCCCTCCTTTGGCTCAGAGTCGCCGTTCTCCTCTATGGCATCGCCGCGCTGGCCGTCCTCCCGGCGGCCCTCTACGACCGTCCCCGCTGGCGGCACATCGCCATCCCTGCCACCATCGCCGCACTCCTCTTCCACTTCGTCTCGCTGGCCGAGATGCTCAACGCCGCCCACCACCGCCTCCCCGTCGATACCCACGAGACCCAGGCCCTCCTCGGCCTTCTCCTCGCCCTCGCTTTTCTCCTCGTCTACTGGCGATACCGCACCGTCTCCCTCGGCATCTTCATTCTGCCCATCTGCTTCCTCCTCGGCCTCGTCCCAGCCTTCCGCCCCGGTCAGGAGACGACCCCTTTCCCGCAGTTCCACACCGGCTGGATCTTCCTCCACATCGCCCTCCTACTGGCCGCCTACGCCGCGCTCTTCCTCTCGCTCGTAGCCTCCCTCCTCTACCTGATTCAAGAGCGCCGCCTCAAGCAAAAACATCCCACCCTGACCTGGCTTCCACCCCTTGAAACCACCGACCAGATAGCCCTCAAGACCCTCCTCTTCGGACTGCCCTGCATGACCGCCGGTCTCCTCATCGGCTCCCTCATCGCCCAGCAGACCATTGGCGCAACCTACTTCCTCGACCCCAAGGTCCTGCTCTCCTTCGCCATGTGGCTCGCCTACGTTGGCATGATCTACATCCGCCGCCACTCCGGTCTTCGCGGACGCCGCGCCGTCTACCTCTCGAGCTTCGTCTTCCTCGTCGTACTCGCCGTCTGGGCCGCTAACCAATTCTCCGCAGTACACAGGTTCACAACGCCATGAGCCTGAATCTCGTACTCCTCGGCGTCAACCACAACACCGCGCCCATCGAGGTTCGCGAACGCCTCGCCATCCCCGCAGGCCGTCTCGCCGATGCGACCCGCACCCTCCTGCACCAGCCCGGCATCCGCGAAGGCCTCATCCTCTCCACCTGCAACCGCGTCGAACTCGTCACTCTCCAGGAAGACGGTTCTGCCGGAATCGACCTCCTCCGCTTCCTCCACGAGTACTTCAGCGTGCCCGCCCAGACCATCCAGCCGCACCTCTACGAGTTCCGCGAGCGTGAAGCCGTCCGCCACCTCTTCCGCGTAGCCAGCTCACTCGACTCCATGGTCGTAGGCGAGCCCCAGATCCTTGGCCAGGTCAAAGAGTCCTACACCGTAGCCCGCGAAGTAGGCGCAGTCTCAAGCCAGCTCGACACCCTGCTGCAACGAGCCTTCACCGTCGCCAAAAAAGTCCGCACCGAAACCCAGATCGGCTCCAACTCCGTCTCCATCGCAAGCGTAGCCGTCGACCTGGCCCGCAAGATCTTCGGCTCACTCGAAGGCAAAACTGTCCTTCTCGTCGGAGCCGGAAAGATGTCCGAGCTAGCCGCCCGCCATCTCATCCAGCAGGGCGCCGCCAAAATCCTCGTGTCCAACCGCACCCAATCGCGCGCCGAAAAGATAGCCGCCGAGTTCAACGGTACCGTCATCCCCTTCGACGACCTCTACGCCCAGGCCGATCGCGCCGACATCGTCATCACCTCCACCGGAGCCCCGCAAAAACTCTTCGAACGCTCCCACGGCCAGCACTTCCTCCACCGCCGCCGCAACCGCCCCATGTTCTTCATCGACATCGCCGTCCCCCGCGACGTCGACCCCGGCATGAACGAAGTCGAAGGCTGCTTCGTCTACGACATCGACGACCTCCAGCAAGTAGCCGCCGCCAACCTAGCTGACCGCAGCCGCGAAGCCATAGCAGCCGAAACAATCGTCAGCAGGGAAGTGGACAAATATCACGAACGCCTCCAGTCCCGCGACGCGGTTCCCGCAATCGTAGCTCTCCAACAGAACGCCGAAGCGATCCGCGAAGCCGAACTGGCGCGCTCCGCCAAGCGTCTCACCGGGCTCACTCCAGAGCAGCGCGAAGCCGTAGAAGCCCTCACCCGCTCGCTCACCGCCAAGCTCCTCCACCCTCAGCTCACCGCTCTGCGCGAATCCGCCAAAGCCAGGACTGATGACCCCGACTAGACATGCCTGGAATCGGATCTACTTTGATAGCTCAATAGACACGATCTGTCCGGCCACTGCCTTATCGGTCACCTCAGCGTAATCCACCAAGGCCTTCATGCCTTCAATCCCCGTACAGGGTTTTACGTCGCTGTCAGGCGTGAAATTTCCGGCCGTAAACGTGATCTTGAAATAGTTGTTGCTGTATAGCGGTACGGTCTGTTTGCCAAGATCAACATTGAGCGCAATTACCGTAGGATCGGAACAGCGCACGTCTCGCAAGATGCCTCGAATCTTATGATGCGGCCCTTTCGCTTCGCCCTCGGGATAATGTGGCCGCTCCTCAATCCTGCCAACCATCGTGCCATCTACTCGTCGGAAGACCAACGTCTTCGTCGGATCTGAAGGCATGGCGGTCCCCCGTGTCACATCCGGTCGCTCTACCGTAGCGTTTGCCTGCGCTTTTGCCTTATCTGCCGCTGCCTCAAACTGCTCGAGTTGATGTATGCGGTTGTCGACTAGCGTGATGTCGGCAGAAGTCTTGGCCACCTTCTTGGCGAATTCCAAGACACTAATAGCGCTGTGATACTGTCTTTGCTGGCTAAGAACCGACGCTGCATTCATGCGATAGGCTAGATTTTCAGGTTCTAGCTCAACGGCCGTTGCGGTCAACCTGTGGGCCTCTTCGAGATCCTTACCGCGCTCAGCACAAAACATCGCAAGAGTGTCGTATGACGGCGCAAACTTCGGATTCAGCTTGATCGCAGCGCGAAGGCTCGCCTCGATGGCCGCATCATCCCCGCCTCCAGACTGGAGCGATACCCGAGCATAGTAGAAGTTGGCTAGCCAGTCTTGAGGATCGAGTTGAATCGCTTCGCCATACCACTTCCTGGCCCCTGCCATGTCTCCTTCGCGAACCTTCAGCAAGCCCATGGCCGCGTGGGCCGACGCGTTATTGGGATCTTCGCGGAGGCTAGCATCCAGCAATCTCTGGGCATCCGTCACGCGATTGTTTTGAATCAGCACATCGGCGCGGATGACGTCTGCCTCGGTCTGCGATACTGCCCTCTGCTGAAACGAGGATGCGTCCACCGTCACCCCCGTGCTCATCTTGAACATCTTGAAACTGGAGCTCCGAACGTAGGCGGCCAGCGATCCTTCAAGCTGTTTGAGGTCTCCGAACGCCTTTTGCGCCGCAGTGACTGGGTCCACATTCTGCGATACGAGCTTTCCATAATCTTGCAGCCGGCTCGTATTCTTTTCGTGATCGGTCATCTCCAGATAGTGTGTCAGCGCCCACGATTCAGCATAGAAGACAGAGCCCTTCTGCTCATCGTGATAATAGGGAGACGCGTGATCCACCGTGAGAAGGGTTGTAAGCGGAAGGAGTCGATTCTGCTGCAGGTAAAGAATATCGTCCACACTCGGTTGCCCCAGTAACACTTCTTTGTCGTAAATGTCTGTGTTCTGGTAAAACTCGGCAAGCCCTTCACTCATCCACAACGGCATCCACGTCGCCTTGCGCGTCATAAAGTGGGTGTACTCGTGATAAACCACGGCAAAGGGATGCTCGGTCTCAGTATCAAGACGCAGCATGATGTAGTTCTCATCCGCTCCCGACATAAACAGACCAGCCAGGTTCAACTGCCCCTTCGCCAGATAGGCTTCCGGTTCCAGAGCCTGAAAACCCTTCTTGTCCTTCACCGCTACAACGACAATCGGCGAACTTCCATCGGACGCATTCGGAAAAAATTTGTGAAAGACCGAGCGCATCTGTTCAAACTGCGTCGCTAGGCGAACCGCCTGCTTTCCGTTTGAATCGGTCAACACGATGAAATGAGGAGTTTGTACTTCAATCCAATGCTCGGTGGAATCGGCCCCAAAAGCAGTAAGAGTGCAGAAAAAAAGCAAGACGAACAGATGCTTGTACATGATTAATTAGAGAGTAAATGAAGCCGAGTGCTGCGGAAATCACGAAATCGCGCGCCTCCTCATCCCTCAAGAGGCTTGTTCGGCAAAGACCTCGCCGCGAAGTGCGACATACAGATAGGAACAATCCTCGTCCAAATCCCGTATCCTAGCCACATCACCATGAGCAGCAAGTACAACAATTTGAAATCTCCCATCCGCATCGGCTCCCGAGGCTCCCAACTAGCCCTCTGGCAGGCCCACCACATCCTCTACGCCCTGCGCGACGCCGGCCACGCTGCCGAAATCGAAATCATCCGCACCACCGGCGACCGTATGCAGCAACCCGGCTTCGTCCCCCCCGCCAACCTCGACGGCAAGGGCATCTTCATCAAAGAAATCGAAGAGGCTCTCGAAAAAGGCCGCATCGACATCGCCGTCCACTCCCTCAAAGATCTCCCCACACTACTCGCCCCGCAGTTCACTCTCGCGGCTATCCCCAAACGCGCCGATGCCCGCGACGTCTGGGTCTGCGAGCCCTACTGGGCCCTCCACACACTCCCCATGGGAGGCCGCATCGGCACCACCAGTCCCCGCCGCCGAGCCCAGCTTCTCGCCCTCCGCCCCGACGTCCAGTTCGTCGACGTCCGCGGCAACATCGACACCCGCCTCAAAAAGCTCGCCGGCGGCCAGTGCGACGCCCTCGTCCTCGCCGCCGCCGGCCTCGACCGCCTCAACCGCGCCGAGTGGGTCCACCAGCGCTTCTCCCCCGACGAGATCTGCCCCGCCCCCGGCCAGGGAGCGCTCGCCATCGAGACCCGCTCCTCCTTCACCGACCGCGACCGCGCCATCCGCGAAGCCATCGCCTTCCTCGATCACGCTGAAACGCGCTTCTGCGTTGAAGCCGAACGCGTTACCCTCGACGCTCTCGGCGGAGGCTGTTCACTCCCAGTCGGCGCCCACTGTGTCCCCGAGTTCAACCAGTGGCGCATGTTCGCCCAGGTCGTCGCTCCCGACGGCGAGTCCATGGTCCAGATCGAAACCGAAGCAACCTTCGACACCACCGCCGAAACCCTCGGCCAGTGGGTCGCCGACGACCTCAAATCCAAGGGCGCCCTCGACCTTCTCGCCCCTTCAATCCTTTAGGCAACACCTTTTTGAACCTCGTCATTCTGAGCGCAGTGAAGAATCCCTGTATTTCGCCTGTAGCGGCTATTCGGTCACAATTTGGAGAACTCCAACCGCTCCGTCACACTGTCACGACATATTCACAGCGGTGACACATCTCAGTGTCGAATCGCTATAAACTGGGAAATGGAAGTAGCGAGGTGGAATGAACGAAGGTCGTTGGGTTTTATTGATTGCAAGCGAAGTGGGTGGTACCGACTCGGTCTCAGACCGCGCCATGGAA
>DATDHL010000222.1:0-5358 GCA_036521575.1 Edaphobacter sp.
AGAGGTCTTCTTCGATAGCTACAAACCACCCTGGAAACTGCACATACTATGCACATGTGCTACCTTAAGCACATGGCGACCCCGGCAAAATCCGAGCGAGCAAACAGCCGAACCGTAGTCCTCCTGCGCGACAGCGACCGCAAAAAACTCGAAAAGCTAGCAGCAAAAGAAAAAGTCTCCTCCGGCGAGATCATCCGGCGCTCCCTCGACACCTACAAGACCATCGAGACCCGCATCCGCAAAGAAGAAGAGGAGAAGATGATGGAATCGACGCTCTCCATGCTCCTCGAAGCCCTCGAATCGGCAAACCGCTCACTGACCAACACATGCAACCGGCTCGACGAACTCCATCTCCAACTCAACCCCCAGGAATAACCAGAAAGACACTCCATGAGCCTGGCCGACAACTTCATGAGCGCCGCCAAGCAGATCCTCTTGGCCACAGAAAACATTAAGCGCCTCGACGAAAAAGTCCAGCGCCTGGCCGACGACGTCTCCGGCATCGACCGCCGTCTCATCCGAATCGAAACCTTCGTAGAAGTAGGCCAGCGCCCCCCACGCAGACGCGCACTTCCCGAACAGAACACCTGACCCCGCAGCAAACTTGTCATTTCGACCGGAGCGCAAAGCGCGCAGTGGAGAAACCCGCTTCTCCACCGACACCCTCCCCCGGCCCATACCGCGCCTTTGCCTTTTGCCGGTTCTCCCACCCACCACATTCATCTCAGTCTAGAGCAATCGGCAAGCCCCAACCTGCCGATAAATTTTCCCACGTAGGATTCTCCATCTCAATCAAAAACACCTTTTTCTCCCTGCGCCATCGCTTAATCTGTTTCTCTCGGGCAATAGTCTCCTGCGCCCCACCAAACCTCTCAAACCAAACCAGTCTGGAGCATTCATAGCGGCTCGTGAATCCCTGAAAACGACCCTTTCGATGTTGCAATACCCGCTGATAGAGATCACTTGAAAACCCGACATACAACACACGGCTACGATCCGCCACCATACACATAGAAGAACTTCTCATGCTGCATCAAACAAACTCCCCGAATGTCCGTTTCGCTTTTATCTTTTACTATCACTCACACCCACACAACAAACATCCTCCCACTCAGACAACCGTCATTTCGACCGAAGCAGCTCACGCTTTTTGTGAGCCGCGCAGCGGAGAAACCCGCTTCCCAGGCCCTTTGCCTTGCAGTTGCCATCCTGTCAAGCCCATAAACCCAGTAAACAACTGAAAACAAATGACATCCCAACTGCCGAATATCCATCTCCACCCCGCTATAATAGAAATAGAGCCTCAAACCAAGGCCCCGGACCAAAAAGCCGGGGTCTTCCCATTTAACCCAACAACCAAAACCCATCAAACTAAATAAAATGAATACTTTACAAACGACCCCTTGATTCCAGAGACTTTCAAGCACCAAGCCAACCCAAGTCTAGACCTAAAGTATCTGCAATGAAGACTTTGGACCAAAATGTACCCGAGCGGGAGTATCCTCTACAATCGAGCCAAACCATGCCAACCGACAACCGCACCGACCTCCTCAATCTCATCGCGACCCTCTCCTTCCGCCTCGGCGACTTCACCCTCGCCAGCGGCCAAAAGTCCGACTACTACATCGACTGCCGCACCACCACCCTCCACGCCGAAGGCGGCCGCCTCTCCGGCCTCGTCCTCTACGACCTCCTCTGGCAACACTTCCCCCAGGCCGAAGCCGTCGGCGGACTCACCATGGGAGCCGACCCTCTCGTCTCCAACATCGCCAGCGCCTCCGCCTGGCACCATCTCCACCACCACCGCGACGCGCTCGTCCACGGCTTCCTCGTCCGCAAGGCCGAAAAGACCCACGGCACCGGCCGCCGCCTCGAAGGCTTCCACAAACTAGGCGCCCACGTAGTCATCGTCGACGACGTCTGCACCACCGGCGGCTCCACCATCGCCGCCATCGAAGCCACTCGCGAATCCGGCATGAACGTCATCGGAGTCCTCTGCCTCGTAGACCGCGAACAAGGAGGCCGCGAAAACATCCAAGCCGCCGCCCCCCACGCCCCCTTCTACTCCGTCTTCACCGCCACCGACATCCGCGCCGCGCATATCGCGCAGCAGAAGTGAGCGGTAGACCCGAATGTTGTATCCAATCTTCGTTAGGCAGGGACGCAGTGCAAAACGCTACAAGGCCGGTTACATCAACCGAACTGGACAAGTAGTCATAGAGCCAATCTATGACCACGCTTTTCCATTTCGTGAAGGCTTAGCTAAGGTTCGCAAAGATGACAAGAATGGAGCCATCGATCTTACCGGTAATGTTGTAATTCCTATCAAATTTGACCAACTCGATGCATTTACCGAGGGCCTTGCAGAATTTCACGTAGCGCAAAAAGCGGGGATAATCGACCTATCTGGAAACATAGTAGTTCCTCCCCGTTTCAAGCACATAAGTCACTACAGCGATGGGATGGCGTGCATTCAGATGGGCGATCTCTACGGTTTCATCGATCGATCAGGAAACATTGTTATTCCGCCATTTTTTGAAGACGCGAGAGGCTTTTCTGAAGGGATGGCCGCGGTCAAATTGGGAGGCAAGTGGGGCTATATCTTCCCGGATGGGTCGTCAGCCATCGAACCGCGATTTATCTGCGAACGCGGCATGGCAGGACCATTTCGAGAAGGCTTGGCAAGAGTTGCATTGAACGGAAAGTGGGGGCACATCGACAAAAGTGGCCACTTTGTGACCTCACCCCAATTCGATATGGCTTACGAGTTCTCAGAGGGCTTGGCAACTGTTGAAATCAACAAACGCCAGGGCTATGTCAATGCAACGGGTGATCTCGTCATTCCGACACGATATCTTCGAGCCGCCAGCTTTTCTGAGGGATTGGCTGCCGTAGATGTTGGAACTGGAGCAGCTCATAAAACGATTGGTGACGCATGCGAAACCGGATTCATAAATCGACAGGGCGACTTTGTTATCGAGCCAAGATTTTTGTCTGTAGGTCGCTTCAAAGATGAGCTGTGCCTTGTAGAAGACGAAAAATATATCGGCTACATCGACAAATCCAGAGATTTCGTTTGGAAGACCGGATGGACAGACATCGGATTATCTGATCCTCATCACCTGTTGCCACCAGAACGAAACATCCACCCAATAACTTCCATAAACTAGGGATCTAGCTTCGATAGACCCACCTAGTCCCACTTCGGAACTCGCGTCACAAAAATCATCAAAACACCCTGATGATCGCAACGAAATGCCTCTAGGGTAGTCATTGGAGGCAAACGAAATGTACCGCAAGAAGAGGTGCCCATCCTGCACCTCGCACCAGATCCGCCGTTCACACCGCCGCGCTATCGAGCGGACACTGCTCTTCCTGCTCCCCTGCATCGTCCCACACCGCTGCAACGAGTGTGGACGCCGCTTCTACATCCTGCATCTCCGCTCCACCCAGCAGAGAGCAAAGAGCGCAATCGGATAAGCCAGACAAGCATCTTCGGCCTACCTCCGATAAACTAGAAGAGACATGATTCCCACCCTAGAATGGCTCCCCAACGGCGTTAACTTCCTCGACCAAACCAAGCTTCCCCTCGAAGAGACCTACGTCCTCGCAACCGACTACAACCAAGTCGCCACCGTCATCCGCGACATGATCGTCCGCGGCGCACCCGCCATCGGAGTCTCCGCCGCGATGGGCGTAGCCCTCGGCGTAAGCCAGAGCACCGCTCCCGACATCGCCAGCCTCAACGCCGAAGTCGCCACCATCAGCAAGACCCTCGCCGAGACCCGCCCAACAGCCGTCAACCTCTTCTGGGCCATCGAGCGCATGCGCGAGAAGTACAACACCCTCGCCACCGCCAACACCCCGATCCCCGAGATCAAAGCCGCCCTCATCGCCGAAGCCCAGCAGATGTACGACGAAGACATCGCCGCCTGCAAGGCCATGGGAGCCCACGGAGCCGCGCTCCTCCCGCAGCAAGGCACCGTCCTCACCCACTGCAACGCAGGAGCCCTCGCCACCTGCGGCTACGGCACCGCCCTCGGAGTTATCCGAGCCGCCGTCGAGCGCGGCCACAAGATCGATGTCTTCGCTGACGAGACCCGCCCCTACCTGCAAGGCGCCCGTCTCACCGCGTGGGAGCTCCTCCACGACAACATCCCCACCACTGTCCTCTGCGACAACATGGCCGGCTCGCTGATGCGCCAGGGCAAGATCCAGGCCGTCATCGTAGGAGCCGACCGCATCGCCGCCAACGGCGACACCGCGAACAAGATCGGTACCTACTCCGTAGCCGTCCTCGCCAAAGAGCATGGCATCCCCTTCTTCGTAGCCGCCCCGCTCTCCACCATCGACATCGCCACGAAGCACGGCGATGAGATCCCCATCGAGCAGCGCTCTGCCACCGAAGTCACCCACTCCAACGGCAAGCAGATGACCCCCAACGGCGCCGCTATCCAAAACCCCGCCTTCGACGTCACGCCCGCCAAGTACATCACCGCCATCATCACCGAGCACGGCGTCCTCCAAGCCCCCTTCGAACAAACAATCGCCCAGATGGCCACCGCAGCCAAGTCCGAACTGACAACCGCATAATTAAATCTCCGGCGGAAGACCGCAACCCATAGTGCATACTGTGTGTTCGATAGGTTGACCGCCGGAGACCCCATGCAGCGTTTGTTTCCCCTGATCTTCTTTCTTGCCCCGTCCCTCGCCCTCACACAGACTCCCACGCAGCAACCATCGCCCAGCCAGTCTGTCCCCACCATCAAGACCAACACCCAGATCGTCATCGTCGACGTCGTCGTCACCGACTCGAAGGGCCAGTCCGTCCACAATCTCAAAGCCCCCGACTTCGCTGTCCTGGAGAACAACGTCTCCCAGCCGATCAGGAACTTCGAGGAGCACACCGCGCTCTCCTCCGCTGAAGCCGCAAAGCTACCGCCCCTGCCCAAAATGCCTCCAGGCATCTTCACCAACTACACACCCACCCGCGACGACAGCGCCGTCAACGTCCTCCTGCTCGACACCCTCAACACACCCATGAAGGACCAGTCCTTCGTCCGCGACCAGCTCAAGCAGTACCTCAAATCGGCCCCTCCCGGAACCCGCATCGCCATCTTCGGCCTCACCAGCCGACTCTATCTTCTGCAGGGCTTCACGTCCGATCCCGAGATCCTCAAGACGATCCTCAGCCAGAAGGACCTCAAGTCCTCACCACTGCTCAACGACGCTGTCAGCGGCGGCCCCGGTCCCGAGTCCATGTCCGACATGATGAGTGACACGATGGGCAATGATCCCGACGCCGCCCAGGTCATCGCCAACGTCCAGCAGTTCGAGGCCCAGCAGCAATCCTTCCAG
>DATDHL010000223.1:0-3444 GCA_036521575.1 Edaphobacter sp.
ATTCGCCAAGCGCCCCGGCACCTTCGACCTCCTCTACGTCAACGCCGAGTGCGCCGACATCCTCGACACCCACCCCGCCTTCACCCGCCTCTGGCAAGGCAAAATCGAGATGACCCCCGAAGACCACGCCGCCGACCTCGAAGCCATAGCCCAGCAAAAAGAGTATGGCTCCACCGGCGACGAAGAGTGCGCTATCTACCGCTACACCGGTCGCACCCGCTCCCAACCCTGAGTACGGACCGTTGCTATTGCATTGCCTTTTGGTTGTCATCCCTGAAGGGGATCTGCTGTTGCTATTGCTGTTTGCCTTTGTTCGTCATTCTGAGCGCAGCGAAGAATCCCTGTATTTCGCCCGTATCGCCACAAATCTTCATTAGGGCCACCTCCATCCACAGCCAGACAAACCTCTACCCCCGTCCCACCCTCACCAAAAACAACCGCTCATCCCCACCCGCATGCTCAATCGAAATCTCCCCATCCGCCCGCCCCACCACGCTGGCAAACTTCTCCCCCCACTCCACCAGCACCAGAGCATCCGGCTCCTCGGCCATCTCCTCGAGCCCCAGCGTCAGCAACTCCCGCTCCGTCTCCAACCGGTAAAGATCCAGGTGATACAGCTTCACCTTAGGCCCCACATACTCATGCACCAGCGTAAACGTAGGACTCGTCACATCCTCCATCTCCGCCGCGCCCAGAGCCACCGCAATTCCCTTCACCAGCGTAGTCTTCCCCGCCCCCAGATCCCCCCGCAGGACAATCATCTTCGGAGCAGGCAGCAGCATCTCCGACACCCTCTCCCCCATCGCCAGAGTCCCCGCCTCACTCCGCGTCTTAAACCGCTTCTCTTTCAAAAAACCACTCACTGCGTCTACTCCTCCAGGTTCGATTCTAAGGCTCAACGGCCACCTACCTCTTTGCCCATCGCTCACCCCAGAACACCGCTCAAATAAACCTTTCGACCTTTGAGCTCGATCGCATATCCTTTCGCCCTATGCCAACACTCTCCCATCACGAGTTCCCCCTGCATCGCCTCTCGCATCGGGCGATGGCGCTCCTTATCCTCTCACTCGCATCCGCCACCTGTACCACGGCAAACGCACAAGCCCCCCAGCCCATCGCACAAGCCGCCCCACTCTCAGCCAAAGCCGAAAAGAACTTCGACAAGATCGCCAACGATGCGTTACTCGCCATGCGCAGTCGGGCCGCCGAACTCAACATCACCGGTGTAGCCCTCGTAGCCTACTTCCAGGGCGACACCATCCAATCATGGAGCTCCAAGATGCTCGTCGTAGGTCGTATGAAAGACCTCCCCACCGACGCAAAGAAGGGCTCGAATCTCCTCGCCATCGCCTACTCCAAAGCCGCAGAGATGGCCGACACCCTCAAAGACAGCGGCAGCCAGATCCGCCCCGCCATGACAGGCGAAGTCGGCTGGACCGGCGGCGTTATCCTCCGCGGCAAGACCGGCTACCTCATCGGCGCATTCAGCGGAGGCAAATCCGAAGACGACGTAAAAGTATCCAAAGCAGGAGCAGAAGTGCTCAAATCCAAACTCTGAAGCTCCAGATATCAAAATGACGGCCGAGCGTCACGTTGCTTCTTATGCCTGCGTTATCGGATCCTTGCCATTCCACTGTCCACACATTTCCAGGATGCGAAATCGCGTGAAACTCGAGCGATCGAAGATGCTCACGGACTTATGGCGGTCTATCTCCGTTCGATGAATGCCGGCGCGGTACATGGCATTCAACATACAGGCATCATCTCGCCAGACACTCAAGGTGTACCCGTCGTCACCTTTCGTGTAGGGCGTAAACGGCTGAGAGGCCAGGCATCCTTCGACATTCCCCATCCAGTCGTTCACGCGATCGACGCTGCAGCGAAAGTCTATGACGCGCTCTATCTTCAGTTCAGGTCCAAATATATAACCGGCAGTGGTGATGACCATCAACGGTCCGCCGGGATCCGCGGATGAGACCTCGAACACTTCTCCTGGACATTCACGATTCAGATGATTGCACTCCCCGTGATGGCGGATAGGGAGGAGCAGTTGGTGCCAGGATTCCGTCGTGTCGGATAAGAACGGCATGTAAGAATCTCTGCGTTCCATGGCCACGGTAGCCGCAGCGCGTTCAGTGAACAGTCCCACCGCGCCCCAGACATTACTAGGCAAACGGAAGCCATCGGGCCCTACAGGACCGCATGGACCTATCTTCCAACTGATCGCGCCTTCAGGAGTTCCAGAAAGCAGCAACTGATCCGGCGTCATCACCTCGGGGAAGCGGAGCCAGTGCGTGGTGGCAAAACGGGCTATTGCAGCCAAATTACCCTCTGTCTAAGTTGCGTGGAATGTTGCAAATAGTACATGCCCGATCACGCTGCGTCGATAGAAAGTTTTGAGAACACTGACGATTCGCGCAAGCGAGCAAAGGGTTGAACCTAAACAGCACCACTCACAGAATGACGCTATCCTAAATTCGGCCCGTCTACACTAGCAGTGGCCGCCAACCCCGCCGGACCTCCTCCGACCCGGCCCGGCCCCCGGAGCACTCAAGGACCACGCCCCATGGAGCAGCCCCTCACCACCGGAGTCCCCACTCTCACCGCTCCCCGTTTCTATATCACCGGCCGCCAGCCGCTCCGCCCCGGAGCCATCCTGCTCGCTATCGTGGCCGCCGTCGCTGCGCTGTCCTCGGTCCTCTATGCCCTGGGTCACACCGGGCATGCACATCTCTCCTCCGACAACTCCGGCGCTGCCCGTTCCGCCAGCGCCACATCCGAACCCGTGCCTGCCGACGAGAAAGACGATCCAGCCCAGATCGATACCATCGTCCTCGGTGATCCCGCCGACGCTCCTGTGCCCGCCCGCCGGGGAGACCACGTCAGCCCCGTTCACCCCCACCATCCTCGTTCACCTGCCCCGCTTCGGCGACCAGGTGGGCCTCATCCCCGACACCCCTGCCGGCCGCCTCCTCTACGGCTGGCTTGCCGCCTTCAACCACGCAAGCTACCCCGCGCTTGGCAACGCTCTGCCCAATGTCGCGCTCGCCTACGCGACCGCTGCACAGATCGAGCTCCGGCAGCAGACCGGCGGCTTCAACCTGCTCTCTGCCAAAGAGGTCCAGCCCGGCGTCCTCGTCTTCCGGCTCCGCGACCAGACCCCCTCGGGTATCGAGGCCCTCGGCACTCTCCAGGTGCGTCCGAACTCCAGCCCCGCCGCCATCGCGAGCTTCAGCCTCCGTGCCGTTCCCCCACTCCGACAGGAAGCCCCTAAGGAAGTGGCCCCACTCTCGGCAGCCTCACCGCGATGAGTCGGCAATCGTCGGCAAGCCCGACCCCTCACCCCGCCCCATGCGATCTCACACCGGCAGTGGGTCAATTTGAATTCATCGATTGAACTTCGCTGAAGGTGAGCTGCCAGCTGGCGCCATAGCTGACCGTAAA
>DATDHL010000224.1:0-2724 GCA_036521575.1 Edaphobacter sp.
ACTCCTGAGGATGATCCGACGTTGATGACGATGTCGTTGCCGGTTGCATCTGCGACGAGGCCGGAGACGGGGACTGGCGCGGGTGCGGCGGCGACGGGAAGTTTGGCGGAGTTCGATTCGAGGCCAGTGGCGAGCTGGGCGACGGAGGCTTTTACGGCTTCGCCGATGATGGTCTGGCCGAAGTTCGAGCTGCCCATATCGAGATGGCCGCCACCGCCTGACCAACCGGATGCTCCTCCACCTCCCAGGTCGGTGCCGGAGCGCGTGGATTCGCCGGTGCCGGTGACGGAGGCGAGGATCTCTCCGGTGTTGACGTCGACCATGCGGGCGGTGACTGCGACGACGGCCTTGGCTTTATGCACGCCGATGCCGCCGAGACCGTAGTGGCCTAAGGTGCTGCCGACGCCGCCTGCGCTGGTGTTGTGATCGTCGCGGCCGAACTGGGTGATGTCGCCGACGATGATGGTGTCGACGCCGAGGAGCTTACCGATCTTTGCGGCGGAGGCGGGGTCGGCGCGGTTACTGTTGGAGAAGTTCTGCTCGGCGATCAGCTTGCTCATGGCCTGGCGCTCGATGACGCGATAGGTTCCGTCGTTGACGAGGCGGTCGATGAGCAGGTCGACGATTCCTTTGCCTACATCCTGATTGGTGCCAAAGATGGCCGCGACACTGGTTGCAACGGTGCCGTAGTTGAAATCCATGACTGCTACGCGGCGCTTCTCCTGCGCGAAGAGAGGAGCGGTGACGAGGAGGGAGAGGACAATGAGTGCATTTGTACGGCGCATGAGGCTGGCTCCTGATAGGGCAATCTGGTTACCTTCCTAAAAACTTTTCCAAGGTGCCGATCTCGATCTCGGCCTTATCCAGCTCGAGTTGGGCCGAGGCTGCTTTTGATAACTGCAAATCCTGTGTGGCCGACTGCAGGTAGGAATTGAGCTTTGCGTCTGCTGTCTCCATGTCGTTGCGGAGACCGAGGCCGTCGGCCTCCTGCTGGCGGCGAATTTGCGAGATTGCGTGATCCACGGTCTTGGCTCTTGCGTCGAGCTGGATGAGGCGCTCGTGAAGTTGTTCGAGCTCTGCCTCGGACGGTCCTGTGTTGATTGGAGGTGTGGATTGAGAATCGATGGTGTGTATGGGGGTGATTCCGTTCTGAGGCGTGGCTCCCTGGTAGGGTGCGCGCGGCGGCTGAGGTTGTTGGTGAACGGGAAGATCGCTGGCTGTTGGTAGATCTGCCGCTGAGGGCGCGGGTGTGGTGCTTTCCTGTTGCGTGGGAGAGGGGGCTGGTGCCGGTTGGGCCGCGGGAGCGTTGGCGGCGGGGGCCTCCGATGCGTGGGTCCTGAGCAGGCGCGGCACGGCGATGGCTACGCAGATGAGAGCGAGTACGGCGGCTAACGCTCCGGTTGCGATCCAGAGCGGCTTGCTGGTGGTGCTTTTCGGCAGGGGTGCGTTTGGATACGCGGTAGCTGGTAGTTGTGGCACGACGACTGGCTGGAATGTGGGGTAGTCAGACGAAGGAGGAGGTGGCGGGGGCGGTGGGGCTGCAGTAACAGAGCTGGCTGACGCAGTGGCGCTTGCGGGCTCGGAGCAGAACGGCTTGAGGGCATCGCGAAATGCGTCGGCAGTCTGGAAGCGCTCGGCTGGGTCTTTGGCCAGGGCTTTGAGGATGATTGCATTGAGCTGGGGCGGCAGCGTGGAGTTGAGCTCAATGGGGGGCTGTGGCGCGGAGTGGAGCTGCTTATCGAGCACTCCGTAGGTGGAGTCGGATTCGAAGGGCCGGCGACCGGCGAGCAGCTCGTACAGGACGATTCCGGTGGAGTAGAGGTCGGAACGGGCATCGGCTTTAGCACCGTTTACCTGCTCGGGCGACATGTAGTAGAAGGAACCGATGGTGGTTCCTGTCCGGGTGAGATTGATATCGACCTGTGACTTGGCGATTCCGAAGTCCATGAGTTTGACTACGCCTTCGGAGGTGACCATCAGGTTGGCGGGCTTGATGTCGCGGTGGATCACGCTGCGGGTGTGCGCGTAAGTGAGGGCAGAGAGCGCCTGGGTGATGTACTCGACGACGGTTGAAGTGGTCATGGGGCTTAGGTAGGCGCGCTGTTCGAGAGTGTGTCCCTTGACGTACTCCATGACCATGACGAGCTGGTCGTCCGTTTGAAAGGCGGTGTGCAGGGAGGCGATGTTCGGGTGGTCGAGGCTGGCCAGGGTGCGGATCTCGGTGATGAATCGGTCTGCGAATTCGCGATCGGCGGAGAGCTCCGGCAGAAGAATTGTGAGGGCTTCGGTTCGATTGGAGATGATGTTGCGAGCGCGGTAGACGTGGCCCATGCCACCAGTACCGAGGAGCTCTACGACTTCATAATCACCCACACGTTTGCCCGGCTCGAGCGCCATCGAGGAGCTCCTTTGAGACCTGGAATGATGTGACGGGGCCGGATGCGGTCGAAGCGCATCTTAGCGGGTAGCTGCAACTCTGCCTCACCGCTAAATTTTCCGATTGGGGGAGTCTATATCATTTCAGGCTGCAGGTGTTTGCAGCTCCGGCAAGGAATCGGAGCTGGCTTATCGATTGGCTGGAACAGTCTCGGGCTACTTCTGTCGCAGAGATTGACTAGATGCCGAGGCCAACTTCTACATCGTTTTCGTCGCCGGCGTGGGAGTAGAAGTCGTAGGGGGTGCGGCGATTGAACTTGTAGCGCTGGCGGATCTCACGACCGATGA
>DATDHL010000225.1:0-2534 GCA_036521575.1 Edaphobacter sp.
CTTCACACGCTACGCAAAAAATCAGGACGCACAAATCGTCGGTCAGGCAATCGGCCTCCCCGTAGCCATGACGCTCTACTCCTTCATCGGAATCGCCTGCACCTCCGCCTCCGTCACCATCTTCGGCGAACCCATCTGGTCGCCCATCACACTGCTCGGCAAATTCCACCAACCCTTCGCAGCCATGCTCGCGCTCGTAGCTTTGCTCGTCGCAACGTTGAACGTAAACATCGGAGCCAACGTAGTCTCTCCCTCCAACGACTTCTCCAACCTCGCACCCCGCCTCATCAGCTTCCGCACCGGAGGCCTCATCACCGGCTTCCTCGGCGTCGCCATGATGCCCTGGAAATTAATGGCGACCTTTGGCAGTTACATATTCGGATGGCTCATCGGCTACTCCGGTCTTCTCGGTCCCGTCGCCGGCATCATGGTCGCGGACTACTTCTTCATCCGCGGCACACGCCTCGACGTTGTCTCTCTCTATCGCCGCGACGGTCCCTACGAATACACCCGCGGCATCAATCCCCGAGCCATCATCTCGCTCGCACTCGGTGTCATCGTCGCCCTCATAGGCCTCGTCATTCCATCCCTCCGCTTCCTCTACGACTACGCCTGGTTCGTAGGTTTCTTCATCGCCGCCACCACGTACTACGCCCTCATGCTTCGATACACCTCCGCGACCAGCCCCATCGTCAACGCAACCGTCACCACCACCGAATAGGACCTCCCCATGAGCCCCACAGATACCGCCGAAACTAAGCAGCAAACCCTCACCAGCCAACAAGTCGTAGACCTCACCCGCCAATACAACTACGGCACCTGGCGATTCCAAAAAAACTGGAACCCCATGCACATCGCCGACGCCGAAGGCTGCTACCTCATCGACGGCGCAGGCAAGCGCTACCTCGACTTCTCCTCGCAGCTCATGTGCTCCAACCTCGGCCACAAAAATCAAGCCGTCATCGACGCCATCGCCCGGCAGGCCCAGCAACTCAGCTACGCCATGCCCGGCTACGCCACCACAGCTCGCGCCGAGCTCTCCCTACTCCTCACCGAAGTCCTCCCCAAAGGCCTCAGCAAATTCTTCTTCACCACCTCCGGCACCGAGGCTAACGAAGCCGCCTTCAAGATCGCCCGCATGTACACCGGCAAGTCAAAGATCATCGCGCGCTACCGTTCCTACCACGGCTCCACCATCGGCTCCATCGCCGCCACCGGAGACCCACGCCGATGGGCCACGGAGCCCGGCGGCAAAGGCCCGGGCGTCATCTTCGCCCCTGAAGTCAACTGCTACAAATGCCCCATCCGCCACACCTACCCCTCCTGCAACATCGCCTGCGCCGACTACATCGAGCACATGATCCGCAACGAGTCCGACGTAGCTGCAGTCCTGATCGAGCCCATCGTCGGCACCAACGGCGTCCTCGTCCCGCCCGACGAGTACATGCCCAAGCTCCGCCGCATCTGCGACGAAAACGGCGTCCTCCTCATCGCCGACGAGGTCATGACCGGCTGGGGCCGCACCGGCGAATGGTTCGCCATGAACCACTGGTCCGTCATCCCCGACATCCTCGTCACCGCCAAGGGCATCACCTCCGCCTACGTCCCCCTCGGCCTCTGCGCCACCAGCGAAAAGATCGCCGAATTCTTCCAGGACCACTTCTTCTCCCACGGCCACACCTACGAAGCCCACCCCATCACCCTCGCCCCCGCCGTAGCCTGCATCCACGAGATGCAGCGCCTCAACCTCGTCGAACGTGCCCGCGAACTAGCCCCCTATGTTGAAGCCAAACTCAACGACCTCAAAGCCCGGCACCGCAGCATAGGCGACATCCGCGGCAAAGGCCTCTTCTGGGCAGTCGACATGGTCAAAGACCGCACCACAAAAGAGCCCTTCAACACCTACGCCGACAAGGTCTCAGGCAAACCCTTGGTCGTCGACCAGATCGCCGCCAAAATGCTGGCCGACGGAGTCACCATCCAGGCCTGGGTCTCCCACTTCGTCATAGCCCCACCCCTCATCGTCACCAAAGAAGAGATCGACCGAGGCATAGCCACCCTAGACCAACACCTAACCCTAGCCGACGAAGCCGCATCACCCAACTAAAGCAACGCTACTGCTCTTGCTGTGAGTGCATTTGTCTTTGAATTTGCAGTTGGAGTTGTCGTTGCAGTTGCTTTCTTGCTTGTCATCCCCGCAGGGGATCTGCTTTTGTCGTTGTCGTTGTTGTTGCCGCCTAGGTTGGGTCTTCCTTGGATTTCCACTTCATGTGTTGGACTGTCGGATCCACCATGAGTACGATACGTTCGGAAGTTTGTCTTCCCAAAAAAGGAGGGCGGTATGAAGCGTGAGCGCGCTTTGCAGATCGTCTTGGTCTTGGTGGGCTTGTTTTATTCCTTTTGGGGTTACATCTTGTTCGATGCTCTGTGGCGTTCCAAATGGCTTAATCAGAATGACGACGTTTTGCCGATGTTCGTCAGCCTTAACTTTGTGCTTGGGGTCTTTCTGTTGCTGGCCGTTAAGCAACCGGCCA
>DATDHL010000226.1:0-3380 GCA_036521575.1 Edaphobacter sp.
GAGTACATGATGGAGCCCGAGGCCGAGATCCGTTTGGCGAAGAGTGCGGCCCCGGAGAAGATCTCAGAACACGCCACGATCAAGGTGCTTACGGCGACTGGTTACAAGGTCGTTTCTGAAGGGGACAACGGCTTTGTCTGTATTGTCATGCGGGGCTGGAGCGCGCCCATGTTTACTCCAGTGAAAGACCGAGAGCTTGTTTACTACTCGAAGCTGCGGGCACCGATTTGTTTTGATCCGGTTGCCAGCCGGACTGTTCTGCCACACCAGGAGTTACGCACGAAGCTTGGGTTGGAGGGCAAAGGTCCGGATGCCATTGCGAGTGCAGTGGCGGCGGCGTATTCGTCAGGCGAGATTCCGAAGGTGGAAGGGGTTTCGTTTGCTTATATGTGGTCGGCGGACTCGAATCTTGGGCCGGGGACGGGCGCCTGGCATCCGCACATGATGGTTTACGCGCCGTATTACAAGGGCTCGATGCTCGGGAACAGCGGGTGTGAGGAGATGGTGCCTTGTGTTGCGAGCGATGCTGGGACGCCATTTGCCATTGTTGTGATTCCGGTTCACGGTGAGGCAATCAAAGCGAAGAGTTCAGGCCGTTAGAGCTTGATGGTTGTGAGTTCGAATGCAGGATGTCCTGGCGATGCCTGGACAGTTATCAAATCCAAAGGAGAACGTAATGAGCACAAGCGTAATTGATATAGGGCACAAGGTCGTCTCGAACGCGGAGTGGCTGGAGGCGAGAAAGAAGTTTCTAGCGAAGGAGAAGGAGCTGACACGGTTGCGGGATGAGCTGAGCAGGCAGCGGATAGAGCTTCCTTGGGAGAGGGTCGAGAAAGAGTATGTGTTCGATGGGCCTAACGGCAAGGAGACGCTGAGCGATTTGTTTGGCGGGCGGAGTCAACTGCTGATCTACCACTTTATGTTTGGGCCGGAGTGGAAGGAAGGCTGCCAGAGCTGCTCGCTGATTGCGGACAACATGGATGGAAGCCTGGTGCATCTGGCGAATCGGGATGTGACCTTGATGGCTGTCTCGCGGGCGACGTTGCCGCAGATTGAGGCGTTCAAGAAGCGGATGGGCTGGCGGTTCAAGTGGGTGTCGTCGAATGCGAACGACTTTAACTGGGACTACCATGTGTCGTTTACGAAGGATGAGATGGCTGGGGGAAAGATGCACTACAACTTTGCCGAGTCGACGTTTCCGAGCGATGAAGGACCTGGGATTAGCGCATTTTATAAGAATGAGAGCGGCGAGCTCTTCCATACCTACTCGACGTATGCGCGTGGAGGAGACATGCTGATCAATACGTACAACTACCTTGATCTTGCGCCGAAAGGGCGGAATGAGGAGGGGTTGGCGTATCCGATGGCGTGGGTTCGTCACCATGACAAGTATGAGGTGCAGGTGCATGCCGGTTCGTGCTGCGCCGGAGAACACGTGTGAAGGGGCATGGGTGCTGTGAGGTGCGGGCTGATGGTGGCCCGCATCCGCCTTCGTTGCCGAGGCGTGGCGCGAGAGCAGTTGGGTGGGTGTTGCCGAGTGCCGTGATGGTGCTGATGCCGAAGTGTCCGATGTGTGTGGTGGCTTATGTGGCGGTTGTTACGGGGGCGGGGATTTCGGTTGCGGCGGCTGCTGAGTTGCGGGTGGGGGTTTTGGTGCTGTGCGTGATGGTGCTTGGGTGGGGTGCTGCTAAGGCTTTTTTGCGTCGGCGAGTGTGGCTGGGGAAGCGGTGTTGGTAGAGAAGCAGGTTTCTCCGCTGCGCTGCTCACGATGAGACTGTGAGCAGCTTCGGTCGAAATGACAAGGTTTGGGGCGGGTGGGACGAAAACGAGCAAGGGCAACTACAACAGCAGATCCCTACGGGATGACAAGCAAAAAAAGGTAGAAGCAGATCCCCCTCCGGGGATGGCAAGCAAGAAAAGGCAACAGCAAAGGCAAATACAGAGGCCTAAACAGGACTAGTTGGTGGAGATGGTTTTGATTCCGTCCTGAGTGGCTTTTAGGTAGTTGCCGTAGCCGACTACTACGGTGGAGGTGATGAGGAGGAAGAGGCCGCCCGCTACGAGGAGTTTGGTGCGGCGGCTGGTTCCTCGCCACTCTTTGAGGAAGAGGCCCCATAGGGTGGCGAAGATGATGATGCTGGCCATGTGGAGGGTCCAGCTGGAGAAGTCGTACTTGCCCATCTTGGTCTGGCCCATGGAGTAGAAGAAGAACTGGAAGTACCAGACGACTCCGGCGAGCGCGGCGAAGATGTAGTTGGCGACGAGGGTTCGCGAGGCGAGGCGGTCGTAGGTGGAGGGATCGAGAGGGTCGAAGTCGACGAGGGTCTGGCCGGTGGCGTGGGTGGCGCGCATGGGGTTGGTGCCGGGTTCCCCGGTGAACTGCTTCACCGAGCGGTTCTTGATGATGAGGATGGATGACCAGACGAAGTTGGTGAGGAAGCCTCCCCAGAGGACGACGATGAGGACGGGGAGGTTCTGCCAGAGGTCGAGGCGATTGCTGGCAAGGAGCTCGCGCTTGGCGATGTCGCCGATGGGCTTGCCTGCATCGAGGCCAAAGGCGAAGAAGCTGCTCATAATGCCGGCGAAGATGGCGACGGCGAGGCCTTTGCCGAAGGAGAAGTCGGTCTCGCCTGCTTCGGCCTTTTCTTCAGGGGTGATTTCGTGTTCTTTGGAGATGCCTGCGGCTCCGTTGACGGCGACGCCAGCAAGACAGATGAGGACGCCGAGGAGGATGATCTGGCCGGAGGTCTGGTGGAGGATGGTGAGGAACTGGCCGTGGAAGATGGGAGGAACGATGGTGCCGAAGGCGGCGCAGAGGCCGAGGGCGATGGCGTATCCGAGAGCGATGCCGAGGTAGCGGATGGCGAGGCCGAAGGTAAGGCCGCCGGCTCCCCAGAGGATGCCCCAGAGGATGGGATAGTAGATGCTGCCGGGGTTTTGGGCGTAGGCGGCTTGAAGGATGGCGAAGGGGTGCGGGACGAAGATGCTGGCGAGGAGAGTGGGGGCGACGATCCACGCGGCGAAGCCCTGGATGAGCCAGTAGATCTCCCACGACCAGCGCTTGATGCCGCGGAAGGGGATGAAGTTTGTTGCGGAGGCGAAACCGCCGATCCAGTGATAAATGACGCCGATAAACGGATTAGGTCCCACGAGGCCTCGTTGAGTTGAATGATAATGGTTCGTTAGTGCGTACTATCGTACCTGACGGAAGTTGCGTTGGGGAAATAGAATTTCTATTGAATTGCGGAGGGTGTTCTGCGAGTCTCGCTGTTTATTACCTGCTACAACGACACGCTGTTTCCTGAGACAGGCAAGGCCGTGGTTAGAGTGCTGGAACGGCTGGGGCACACGGTGGAGTTTCCTGCAGGACAGACCTGCTG
>DATDHL010000227.1:0-3013 GCA_036521575.1 Edaphobacter sp.
CTCCGCTACACCGAACAAGTCTTCGCCGAATCAATGCGTCTCTACCCACCAGCCTGGGCGATGGGACGCATGTCCACCAAACCCGTCACTCTCGGCCCCTACCGCATCCCCGCCGGAGCCCACTTCTTCTTCAGCCAATACGTCATGAGCCGCACCCCCGAGTACTTCCCTGACCCACTCCGCTTCGACCCCGACCGCTTCACCCCAGAAAACAAAGCCGCCCGACCAAAATTTACCTACTTCCCCTTTGGAGCTGGCTCTCGTCAATGCATCGGCGAGAGCTTCGCCTGGATGGAAGGTGTCCTCTCCATTGCCACCATAGCCCAGCGCTGGCGCATGACCTACGCCTCCGACACACCACCCATCCCGCAAGCCAAGATCACCCTCCGTCCCCGCGGCCCTCTCCTCATGCGCCTCATACCGCGCTGATCACTACTTAGCCGCAACCGGCGTATACAGAAACAGCAACGCCGCCGCAAACCGCTCCCCAAAGTACCTTGTGCTATGGTGTGCCCCCTGCGCCACCGTCAACTGCACCTTCGGAGGAGCCGCACCGATTGCCTTGAAGTGTTCCGCCAACTCCGTCACATCGCGGACCATCGTGGCACTCATGCGAGCAGCGTCGGGCATATCGTATGCCTCCTCGGTCCCCACCCCCAACGCAACCCGCTGCGGCCCCGTCCACATCGATACCGTGTCCCGCAGCACCTGCCCGTTCCCTATCTGCATCGAAGGACTCTCAATAATTCCCGATCCAAACAGGTCCGGACGCCGAATCAGCGCATACACCGTCGCCGCTCCGCCATACGACACCCCACCCAGCCCCGTGTTCTCCCGTCCGGTCAATACTCGATACTTCTTCTCTACAGGAGGCATCACCTCCCTCTCCATAAACCCGGGAAACTCATCCCCTGCCACATCCCTCAACGACGGATTGAATATGGGGTCCGCATACGGCAGAAACTCCCGCGCCCGCTGCTCCCCATTGTCCGTATTTCCGCCCTTGCCATCATCTGGGCTCCCGTTGTCTACCCCCACCACGATGATCGGCTCAATCTTCCCGTCCGTAATCAACGCCGTTAGCGTCTCATCCGCGCGCATCTCCTCATGCTCGAACGCTGTGCAAGCATCGAACAGGCTCTGCCCATCGAGCAGATAAAGCACCTTGTACTTCCTCTGTAGATTCGCCGCATCCTCATATCCCGGTGGCAGCCATACCCGAAGCATCCGCGTGTTATGAAACACCCGGCTCGTCAGCGGAAAAATATCCAGATGCCCAACCAACGTAGGCTTGCAGACCTGTTCCTGAGCTTGAGTCGCGAAAGGCAGAACAACTGCAAAGGAAACAACAAGAAAACAAAGCTGTAAGCGCATGCGGCGATACTAGCAGAAGCTTTCCACGCTGCTGCCACAGCTACTATCGCTTCCCGCGCTAAGAGCAAATCCCACTCGCCCAATTTTCATTTGACACCGCACCACCGCATTGCTAACGTTGCCATCCATCCGTTGGAGCAACTACTTCATCCGCATCGATTTCGCACCCGGGCCCGGAGATCAACCCTCAAGGAGAGTTCCGCATGTCCACCCGACGCTTCGTCTCTGCAATCGCCCTCGCCCTCCTCGCCGTCCTGTCCATCAACGCCTACGCATCCGCCCCCACCTACGACGCAATCTATGTCTTCGGCGACAGCTACTGCGACGTCGGAAACATCTTCCTTCTCAGCACTGCTGTCAATCAGCCAACGCCGCCCTCACCCCCATACTTCCACGGACGCTTCTCCAACGGGCCCATCTGGGTCGAGCACATCGCCAGCTCCCTGGGCCTCCCCATGACGCCTTCCCAGTCAGGCGGCACCGACTACGCCTTCGGAGGAGCCGAGGTCACCGCGCCCGTGGTCACAGGCGAAGGAACCATCCCCAGCGTCCCCCAGCAGGTCCTGCTCTACCTCGGCCAGCACGGCGGCAAAGCTGACCCGAAGGCTCTCTACATCCTCGAAGGCGGCGGCAACGACATCATCAACGCCACCGGCGGATCGCCTCAATCCCTCGGAGCCCAGATCGCACTCGGCATCGCCAACAGCGAACTCATCCTTCGCCTCGCCGGTGCTAAACACTTTCTCATCCCCAATCTCTTCGACGTCAGCCTGCTCCCCGTCGCCCGCGCCAATGCAGCCTTCGCCCACGAAGCCTCTCTCGCGACCAACAAATCCCTCAACCAGCTTCTCGCCATCGAGCAGCTACTCCAGGGAATCAAAATCCGCCGCATCGATGTCTTCAACCTTCTGCAGTCCGTAGCCTCCGATGCCACCCACTACGGCTTCACCGACATCGTCAACCCCTGCATCAACCCGATCACCAGCACAGTCTGTACCGACCCCGACCACACCTTCTTCTGGGATGTCATTCACCCCACCGAGTTCGGCCACGCTTTTTTCGCAGTCATCGCCGAAGCCGCACTCTCGCAGTAACGCCTTTCAAGCAGCGTTCTAAAAACCCCTCAACCCGTGACCACCCACCTCGCCCCCTAGCGCAAACGGGAGTATCCTGTCTCCCAAGAGGTGCGCCTATGTTCCGCAGAGACTTCCTCCGCCGCTCCGCCACCGGTCTCGGAGCCGCGTGGCTATCCAGCACAACATCCCTCGCCTCGATCCTCGCCTTCGAAACCCCTGCCCAGAAATTCAACGCCCACGACGAGATCACCCTCGGCAAAACCGGCATCCGCACCAGCCGTCTCGCCATGGGCACCGGCACCGTCGGCTTCGGCGGAGCCTCCAACCAGACCCGCCTCGGCATGAGCTCCTTCTCCCGCCTCCTCGTCAACGGCTACAACGAAAACGGCCTGCGCTTCTTCGACACCGCCGACTCCTACGGCAGCCATCCCTACGTCGCCACAGCCCTTAAGCAGGTCCCCCGCGACAAAGTCGTCGTCATGACCAAGTCCGACAACCGCGACCCCGCCGGCCTCACTCGAGATCTCGACCGCTTCCGCCGCGAGCTGGGCATCGACTACATC
>DATDHL010000228.1:0-3312 GCA_036521575.1 Edaphobacter sp.
TGCAGTCTTGAACATCCGCAGGTCATATGTTGATGGAATAGAAGGACCACCGAAAACAGAGTCCTCACGTCGTCCACTGCCTTTGCCTCCCCAAGCCATCGAAACTCTGAAGGCTTGGAAGGAAAAGTCCCGATACACGAAGCCAGAGCATTGGGTATTTGCTTCGGAGTTCCATTTCGGCAAGCAACCGTTATGGCCTGGAACGCCCTGGCGTCGTAACGTCGTCCCTGCGATAGAGGCAGCAGGTATCAACAAGCCCAAGCTAGGATGGCACACACTTCGCAGAAGCTACGCTTCCCTTCTGCTTTCCAGCGGAGTGAGTCTACGCGTGAGTATGGAGCTAATGCGTCACTCAACAGCGGAGATGACATTAGCTACGTATGCACAGACTGTAGGCGATGAAAAGCGAGAGGCAGGAGAAAAAGTAGCCTCTCTTGTTCTGGTGAAGAAAGAGAATGTCGTGTAATGGACCCAAATTGGACCCATCCTGCAATTTCTTCTGTTATTGGACCCAGATTTTCGATGTAAGTCTTTGAGTCTTTTGGTGGAGCTGAGCGGGATCGAACCGCTGACCTCCTCGTTGCGAACGAGGCGCTCTCCCAGCTGAGCTACAGCCCCCCACCAGACTTGCATCGCACACCGCTTATGCAGCAGCCATGCCGTCTAACGACTCCATCAAGTGTACCAGCAAGTGCCTCTCGGCTCAAACCTCGTGCGCGCCCACCCGTCCCGAGACAGCAGTTCCTGCGGCCAGCGGCTTCTCCACCACATGCCACACCTCGCCCGCCGAATCGACTTCTACGCCAAGCACCGGAACCTGTAACCGCACCCCACTCCGGGCGACAGCCTCAAGCATCCCGACATCGCCAGCGTGAAACTCCGTACGATCCAGCGACATCTGCCAGCGCTGCTTCCCCGCAACCCGCGACTCCTCACGAATATCCGTCACTACGGCTGCAAACTCACTCACTTCGCTGCCACTCCACTCAGTTCTGCTGCCAGCGCTTCCATCTCGCGCTTGCTGCCTACGCAAAACGGCGTCCGCTGATGAATCCCCTCCGGCTTGATATCAAGGACCCTGTCAACGCCTGTCGTGGCCATTCCACCAGACTGCTCCGTAATAAACGCCAGCGGATTCGCCTCATACAGCAACCGAAGCTTGCCCTTCGGCTGCTTCAACGTAGGCGGATACAGAAATACCCCACCCTTCAGCAGCGTCCGATGAAAGTCCGCCACCAGGCTGCCGATGTAGCGCGAACTGTACTCCCTGCCCAGTCCACCGGCCCTCAGCATCTCCAGATAAGCGCGATACCCCTCAGGCCAGCTCGCCGCATTCGCCTCATTCACCGAGTAGTAGCTTCCCTGCTCCGGCATCTGCATCCGCTCGTTGCTCAGCACGAAGGCACCAATCGCTGGATCGAGCGTGAATCCGTACACACCATTGCCCGTCGTATAAACCAGCACAGTCGAAGGCCCATACAACACATAGCCCGCAGCGACCTGCCGAAACCCATGCTGGAGAATCGACTCTTCCAACGTTCCGTGCTCAGGCGGCAGCCTGCGCAGCACGCTGAAGATCGTCCCAACATTAACATTCACATCGATGTTGCTCGACCCATCCAGCGGATCAAAGACGATGATGTACTTCCCCGTCTCCGGATCGCGATTAAACGTCACCGGTTCTTCGTCCTCTTCGCTCACCAGCGCAGCCACGCTATCGCGCAGGCCAAGGCAGTGCAGCAGCGCCTGGTTCGCATACACATCCAACTTCTGTTGCTGCTCGCCCTGCACATTCTCCGCGCCAAACGCACCCAGTACGTCGATCAGCCCAGCCGAGCGAATCTTCGCCTCCACCATCTTCGCCGCCAGTGTAATTCCGCTCAGCAGCCAGCTGAACGTCCCCGTCGCCTCGCGCCCAGTGGCCTTCAGCATGTCCTGCTGCTGTTGCAGAATATGCTGCTGCACTGTCGTAATCATCGCCATTGGCAATCCACCCTTATAGGAAATTTTCGAGGCTTAGAATCGAAGCCTATCATCCGTACAAAATCGAATCCACTTCTATCGATTACCGAACGCGCCACAGCTCTATCTCGCAAGGACAGCACGCGGTTCCTGATCCGCAAGGATCGCCTTCGCAACCCTGCTCCCCACCGAATATGCCGCCTCGAGCGAAGCATCATAACCGGTAAACGCAGCATGCTTTTCGCTATTGGCGCTCTGCTCTGCTGTCATGTCTGGCGGCTGCCTGTCGAAGTTGCTTGCTGTACGCAGCAGCACCGCCCTGTTCCAGTCTGCAAGACCGGACTTCGTAAGCGAATAGAGAGCGACCATGGCACCCGAATCGTTCATCGACGTCGTCCCCATCTTCGCCTGCCCATCGGTAGCGTAGCGAACCCACCGGTGCGCCCATGCGTCCATCTGCGCGCCATGCCAGAACGTCTCCGTGGCAATGTTCGCGCCAATCGCAACTCGTGGAGGACCTTGAGCAGCGGGATAACCCTTGTACCTCGCACTCAACAATCGCATCGCATCCGTCTGAGGTAGCTTCATCTCTTTCGTCAACTCATAGGCCCACTGCATAAGCTGCGGATTCATCTGCACGACTGTGCCCCGCGTATTGATGTGCGCCGCATCGCGCGACCATGTTCGTACATCGTCCGCCGACCCCGCCAGCACGCGTGGCTGCTCCTCCGGCTTGCTCTTGTCGATGGCATAAAATCCATCCGGCCACCCGCGCGGCATCTCCCTCGGATCGATGGAGTGCAACAGATCGCCATTCACCACATAGTCGGTCCAGAACGCCGACCCCAACGTCCCGTCGTCCGGCGACACACCGGCAATGCCATTGATAATCCAATAACTCTCGCGCAAATCAAATCGCGGATCGTGTCCCAGCGCCATCAGGTTGACCGCCGGACGAATCTGCCCTGGCCCAACAACCACTGCAATCTCCGATCCATCTGCATTCGCCCGCACAGGATGCGTCATACCTGCGACTTCGATGACGCGATCCAGATGGTCGTGCTCCACCCACATCTGAACCTCGCCCGGCCGATCCCCGGTGTCGTTGCCCACCTCAAAGTAGGCCACAATGACAACCTTCGGCCGCAGCACGGAAGCATCCTCCGCGCACATTACAGAAGGCATAGCAAACCCGGCCAGTAAAGCCCCAATCCATCGCAGTCTAAGCATGTTTAAAGAGTATCGTTTCCATCAATTAGCACGCACCGACTCGACAATCCCACGTTACAATTTTTCTATGCCATCCAGAAGAAGCTTCCTCCTAGCCGCAACTGCAGCCGCCGCAGCTCC
>DATDHL010000229.1:0-2333 GCA_036521575.1 Edaphobacter sp.
AACAAGAATATTTTTGTGGGGACGGGTGGGTCGATTGGGATTCATCGCAGCCACTTTTTGGGTGCGGTGTATGGGATGGAACGGATGATGGGGCGGGCGGATACTCCGGTGCGGCGGGTGCTGAACTATGCGAGCGATCACTTTGCGACGAATCTGCCGATTGTGTATGTGCAGACCGTGGTGGGCAAGAATGACGCTGGCAAGCTGGTGATGCGGGGGCTTTATGTTGGCGATGATGTCGAGTGTTTTGAGTTGGCTGCGGCGCTAAGTTTGAAGGTGAACTTTAAGATGATGGATCGGGAGATCAAGAAGGCTGTGGTGTTTCTTGATCCGCATGAGTTTCGGAGTACCTGGCTGGGGAATAAGAGTGTGTATCGGACTCGGATGGCGCTGGCGGACAATGCGGAGTTGATTGTGCTGGCTCCGGGCGTGCATGAGTTTGGTGAGGATGGGGCGATCGATGTGTTGATTCGGAAGTACGGGTACTGCGGGACGCCTAAGACGCTTGAACTGGTGAAGGAAGATGCGGCGCTGGCAGGGAATTTGAGCGCGGCGGCGCATTTGATTCATGGGTCGAGCGAGGGGCGGTTTACGATTCGGTATTGTCCGGGGCACCTGACTCGAGAGGAGATTGAGAGCGTTCACTTTGAGTATGGGGATCTGGCGACTTATATGGCGAAGTATGATCCGGAGAAGCTCAAGGATGGGTGGAATGTGGTGGATGGGGAGGAGATTTTTTATATCTCGAATCCTGGGCTGGGGCTTTGGGCTTATGAGGGAAGGTTTAAGGATTAGTTAGCGTGACGAGGAGAGTTGTGTTCCTTTCAAGATTGAGTGCTTTTGCGCTGGCGATGTTGCTTGGTTCGGTGGCTGCTTTAGGGCAGACGGGGAATTGGGTGGGTTCGTGGGCTACTTCGCAGCAGTTGCCTGAGCCGCAGAACTCGCTTTCGACGGAGGATCTGCGGGACGCCACGCTGCGGCAGATTGTTCATCTGTCGGTGGGTGGGCCGGAACTGCGGGTGCATGTGTCGAATGCGTTTGGGACGACTCCGCTGCATTTGACGGCGGTGCATGTGGCTCGGCCTTCGGCGGCGGGTGGGGGTGCGATCGATCCAGCTACGGATAGGGCGTTGACGTTTGGCGGGGCTCAGGACGTTACGGTGCCGGCGGGGGCGGAGTTTATCTCCGATCCGGTTGCGTTTCCTGTGGGCGCTCTGTCGGATTTGGCGATTACGCTGCATATGGATGCGGCTCCGGCTTCGCAGACGGGGCATCCGGGGTCGCGGGCGACTTCGTATGTGGTGCATGGGGATCTGGTTTCGACGGCGAGTTTGCCTGATGCGAACAAGGTGGAGCACTGGTATCAGGTGTCGAGTGTGGATGTGGGGGAGGCGGCACCGGGTGCGGCTGTGGTGACGCTGGGGGATTCGATTACGGATGGTCATGGGGCGACGACGAATGGGAATGATCGCTGGCCGGATGTGTTGGCGCGGCGGTTGCAGTCGGACAAGAAGACGCAGACGGTCGGGGTTCTGAATGCGGGGATTGGGGGCAATCGGGTGCTGCTAGATGGGCTGGGGCCGAATGCGCTGGCACGGTTCGATCGCGATGTGCTGGCTCCGGCGGGGGTGCGGTATCTGATTGTGCTCGAGGGTGTGAATGACCTCGGGACGCTTACACGTGATGGTGAGGTTGGGCAGGCGGAGCATGACGCTCTGGTGCACCGGATTCTTGCGGCGTATGAGCAGATGACGCTGCGTGCTCATGCGCACGGGATCAAGGTGATTGGGGCGACGATTCTGCCTGATGGCGGGTCGGGGTATTATCACGCGGGGCCTGCGAGTGAGGCTGATCGGCTGGCCATTAATCAGTGGATTCGGAGCTCGAAGAACTTTGATGCGGTGGTGGATTTCGACAAGGTGATGCGTGATCCGGCTCATCCGGATCGGATGCTGCCTGCATATGACTCGGGGGATGGACTGCACCCCTCGGCTGTGGGGTACAAGGTGATGGGGGAGGCTATTCCGCTTTCGTTGTTTGTGCACTAGATCAGGGCTGGCTGTAGAGGATGCGGCCTTTGCGGATGGTGTAGCGGACATGGGTGAAGGCGGTGGGGGTCGCTTGAGGCGGGGTCGGAGGAGAGGATTGTGAGGTCGCCGCTCATGCCTAGGGCGATGAGGCCTTCGTGGTCTGAGACATGAAAGTGCTGCGCCGGCGCGGTGGTGAGCATGGCGAGTACATCACGATAGGAGAGGCCAGCGAGGTAGAGCTGGCGGTATTCCTCAGTCATGTCGTAGTCGGTGAGGAAGCCGGTGTCGGTGCCGAAGAGGAGC
>DATDHL010000230.1:0-2513 GCA_036521575.1 Edaphobacter sp.
TCGACGGAGCCCCGGGAGTCCGTTCAGCTCGCTACGCCGACGACGAGGGGTTTGTTGGCCCCAAGTCATCGCTCAGCGTGGACGAGCGCAACAACCTGTGCCTGCTGCACGCGCTCGAGACGATCCCAAACGACGCACGCCAAGGCCGCTACCATTGCGTACTCGCGGCAGCGCGTGACGGGCAAGTTCTCGCGATCGGAAGCGGCACCGTAGAAGGAAGCATCCTGACCACCCCTCGCGGAACGGAAGGCTTCGGTTACGATCCGCTCTTCCTCATCCCCGAGTACGAAAAGACGATGGCCGAGTTGGACACGAAGACCAAGCTGACGATCAGCCATCGAGGACGAGCCTTCAGCGCTCTCACGAAGGCGCTGGCCGAGGAGGTCGATCTCGATCCAACACAATGAGCACAGACAATTTCGCACAAACCTACCGATAACCGCACAAAACAAGCCAGTTTCCTTGACGCTGACAAGACCAGAGCGGAATAATCGCGATGCTGCACAAATTCCGTCGCAGTGCACTCCCTTACTGATCGAAGGAGCTCCCCATGGCCGCAGCCGCACCGCCAGCACCGCCCGCCACACCGACGATTCGAGGCGTGCAACCGCTCCGCGCCGGTGAAGGACACTCCTTCTTCTGGCGCAAGCTCCACTCCCTCACCGGCATCGTCCCCATCGGCGCCTTCCTCATCGAGCACATCGTCTCCAACTTCGAGACCCTCAACGGCCCCCTCGCCTACGCCCAGCAGGTCAAGTTCCTCAACTCCCTGCCCCTGGTCCGCGTCCTCGAGTGGACCCTCATCTTCATCCCCCTCGCCTACCACGCGCTCTACGGCGTCTTCATCGCCATCCGCGGCCGCAGCAACGTCAACGTCTACCCTTGGGCCGGCAACTGGATGTATCTCTCCCAGCGCGTCACCGGCATCATCGCGCTCCTATATATTGCCTACCACGTCTGGACCCAGCGCTTCAGCGGCGTCTCGCTACCCGAACACCCCGGAGCAGCCTTCCACAAAGTCCAGGCCGAACTCGCCAATCCCATCGTCCTCGCGGTCTACATCATCGCCATGATCGCCACCACATGGCACTTCGCCTACGGCATCTGGCTCTTCGCCGCCAAGTGGGGCATCACCCCCGGCGAAAAGGCCCGCAAGAAATTCGGCTACGTCTGCGCCGTCGTCGGCATCGCCCTCTGCCTCATGGGCCTCGCCAGCATCTACGCCGTAGTCACCGCACCAGAGGCTTCCGATGACGTCATGCCAACGCAAACCTCCAGCATCGCCCTACCAACACCGGGTGCGGCGCAGCCAAATTCAACGAATCCAGCACAGCCCGGAGAGGTTCGATAGATCGTGGCTCAGACGACTATCACGTTCTCGACTGATACTCCATTAACGGAGATATTGAACCATCCCGTGTGCCGTATCTCTTTGTTCGAGGATAGTCACGGTAAATGTGCCAATTTCACTTTATGGCACTCGAATGATCGGGGTTTATGCGTCTTCT
The DNA here is from genome assembly GCA_036521575.1 of Edaphobacter sp. Lineage (GTDB taxonomy): Bacteria > Acidobacteriota > Terriglobia > Terriglobales > Acidobacteriaceae > Edaphobacter. The sequence goes on from DATDHL010000230.1 coordinate 1,509, forward strand.
CGCGGATGCATGACGTTGCTGAGAGGCTTGAAGTGGGAGTTCTGAACTTTCGTTCGGTTACGACCATTGATGAAGGTGCAATAAGTGTGGACTTCGAGCCGCTGCTAGTTCCCTATCGCGGTTGCAAGTTGGTCGTCGAAGAAGCAGAAACGAGGCTGGAAAGCGGATTGAAGCTTTACTTTCAAAACGGACAAGATCTACTCATTTTGCCTGCTGATTTTCCTCTTTTCCTGGCCGTCTCCGGAGGCTGCATACAAGACAGGTATACGACATCCGAATACCCACTCAAGGATTACGAAGCAGTCGAGCTATTCAGTGCGGTTTCGCACTAAGGAAGATAACTACATGGCAGCAACACCCAGAATCATCGTCGTAGGCGGAGGCCTGGCCGGCCTAGCCGCCGTCATCAAGATCGCCGAAGCTGGCGGCAAGGTCGACCTCTTCTCCATCGTCCCCGTCAAGCGCTCGCACTCCGTCTGCGCCCAGGGAGGCATCAACGCCGCCAAGAACCTCAAGGGCGAGGGCGACGACGTCTTCAAGCACTTCGACGACACCATCTACGGCGGCGACTTCCTCGCCAACCAGACCCCCGTCAAAAACATGACTGCGCAGGGCCCCGCCATCATCGACCTGCTCGACCGCATGGGCGTCCCCTTCAACCGCACCCCCGAAGGCCTCCTCGACTTCCGCCGCTTCGGTGGCACCCTCTACCACCGCACCGCCTTCGCCGGAGCCACCACCGGCCAGCAGCTCCTCTACGCACTCGACGAGCAGGTCCGCCGCTACGAAGCCGAAGGCAAAGTCACCAAGTACGAAGGCTGGGAGTTCCTCTCCGCCGTCCTCGACTCCAAGGGAGCCTGCCGCGGCATCACCGCCATGGACCTCCGCACCATGGAGACGCGCACCTTCCCCGCCGACGCCATCATCGTCTGCACCGGCGGCAACGGAGCCATCTTCGGCAAGTCCACCAACTCCGTCGTCTGCACCGGCTCCGCCCAATCCGCC
>DATDHL010000231.1:0-5809 GCA_036521575.1 Edaphobacter sp.
TGCAGTCGGTTGTGGATCGGAGTGGTCGAAGTACCTTGGTTTGGATTGGCAATCTGATCTGGTCGTCCGCTGGAGACGCTCGATCCGAACACCACACCCACTCCAGCCGGATCCAACCCCGTGGTTGTGACGTTCAGTGGCAGGCCCGTGTTGAAGTAGCCCAGCCCCGAGACCTCCCATCCGCCTAGTAGGTGGCCAACCACACCATGCTGTTCGTAGAAGAACGGCAAAGAGTACACGCCATTGAAGTTGAACATGTGGTGCCGGTCTGCCGCCGCGGGTCCGTACTCCGCAGATGGATTAGACGATATCTGCGGAGCTCCCGAGCGGTCGGCATTAGCATTCGTCAGCGCATGCGACCAGGTGTAGTTGGCCGCGACCAGCGAGTTATGTCTCCATTCCTTGCGTGCCGAGGCCTGCAGCGAGTTGTAGTTGCCCATGAAGATCGTCTGCACCGAGTTGATCGCGCTGAAACCCTTGTACGGCCGATACGGGTTGATCAGTGAGACGTTTGAGCTAGTCACCGCCGTCGTCGGATTAGCCGCCGCGAATGCTCCCACAGGAGCTTGGTTGATATCCACGAGGCCCAGCAGATGGTTCTGCACGCTGCCAACATAGGCGATTTCACCCACCAAACCGCCCTTGATCTGCTGCTGCAAGCTCAGTGAGAACTGTTGGTTGTATGGTGTCCTGAATCGTGGCGCTGTAGCGCGAATCACCTGCGCCGCATAGTTCACATTCGCCGCCACAATTCCAGGATTGTCGAAGCTGGTATTCGAAACCGTCGGCGAGTTTACGAACGGCGGGTTCTGGAAGATGTTCTGTTCGTAGGTACCGAACAGCGCTGAGTCAAACGCAATGCCATATCCTCCACGCAGCGACGTCTTGCCATTGCCGAAGACATCAAAGGCAAAGCCGAGCCGGGGAGCGAAGTTAAGATTGTCGGACGATCCCACCTTATTCCCGAACGGTGAGTTCTTCCCGTTGATACTTACACCGTTCGTTATCGCAGACGCCAGGGCTACACCGCTTATCGGAGTAACGCCCGTGCAAGGTGCGCCTGTGACGCAGATCAGCCCGTTCTTGTCCATCGTCGGCGCCGTTGCGGAACTGTACAGCGATGGGTCAAACGTTGTTAGCTGGTTATTTTGATCCGTCGGCTGCGCAAAGTGCGAGTAGCGAAGGCCCAGATTCAGCGTCAGTCTTGGAGTTACCTTCCAGTCGTCCTGCCCAAACACTTCAATCTGGTTAGCCAGAATGCTGGGCGTTACGTCGATCGAGGCCTGGCTGAACGTTGTCGCATAACCCTGGAGGAAGTTGGCCCATGATTGCTGATACGGTTGCGCCAGTGCCCCTTTCGGAAGATTGCTCGTGAAGGCAAAGCTGCCCGCATTCGCGCTCGCATTGTTCTCTTGCTTGTTGTATCGGTTGTAATCGATGCCCACCTTGATCGTGTGATTCGCAATCGTCTTCGTGACATTCAAGAAAATATTGTGGTTGCGGTTGTAGTCGCGATACGGGCCGTAGGTCGCAAGAGTGGGGCCACCCGTGAACGTCAGAGTAGGCACTCGCGGCAGCGTAGATGGGAAGAGCAGCGTTGGTTTGATGTCAGGCGAGTTCGCGTTCGCCATCAATCCCACCGGATCGCTCAGCAGCGCGCCGTACGAGAACGCATATCCGCCATCGAGCAGCAGTGTCGGGTTAATAACGTACGTTGCGTGACCCAGATACGTCCGTCCCGGTGCATTCGTGTTGGTGGTGTTGACTCCTGGAAAGCCACTGCCTTGGAACAGTCCGCCTGGCTCCTGCGTCGGAATCGAATCGTTGATCATTCGGAAGAAGAGGTTCAGCTTCTGCCCAAACTGCTGGTCGATACGAACGATCTGCTGATTCCCATTGAACAGGTTACGTTGCGGAGTTGTTACCAGCGTGCCAGTCGAGTCAGGCTGCCCTACCTTTGCGTAGATGTCTTTCACGTACGCCTGCGCTAGTGTGCTTGTAATCGGCACAGTCGTTACGGAGGGGGTGCAAGTGCCTGCAAAACTCGGGAGGCATACCGGGTTCGTGAAGACGCCCTGCCGCTCGGCTTGGCTCGGCACGCCTAACAACGTCAGCGGCTTGTACGTGATCACCCGCCGGATCTCCTGCGAGAAGAAGAAATAGGTGTTGTGCTTTCGCCCGTCATAGATACGTGGCAACCATACCGGCCCGCCGATCGTATAGCCGAAGTCGTTGTAGCGCAGAGCGCCCCGAGCCGAGGTTGGTTTGGTCGCACCCGACGGTGTGGTCGTCAGCTTATTCAAGACATCGTTGGCGTTGAATATGTCATTGCGCACAAACTCGTAGGCGCTTCCGTGAAAGGTGTTGCTTCCCGACTTGGTAATGACGTTGATCTGTCCGCTTGCGGCGCGTCCATACTCTGCCGAGTAGGCACCGCGCTGAGTCTTGAACTCCGCGATCGCGTCTACGGACGGGTACGTCAGCAGGGTATAGTTTGATCCGCGGTCCTGGTTGTCGACGCCATCCACAGTCCATCCGTTACCGCTTGTGCGACCACCGTTGACCGAGAAGCTCACCACATTCGTTGCGCCGTTCGGACTCGAGTTGCCAATGTAGATCTGGTCGGCGCCCGTGTACGCCACGCCCGGCTGTAAACCAACCAGCTGCTCATAGTTGCGGCTCGAAAGCACCAGCTCTCGCACCTGCGTTCCATTAATCAGAGAAGCCTGGGTTGCATTCTCGAAGTTCAGGCTTTGCGCTTCCGCAGTCACAACCACCTTCTCTGTCGAGCCAGGCTTCAGCGTGCCGTTGATCGTCAGCGCATCACCCACGTGCAGAATGATGTTTGAGAACACCTTATCGCCGAACCCCGCCGCCGACACCGTAATCGTGTAACCGCCCAGCGGTAGCGATGTCGCCGTATAGAATCCGGCTCCTGCCGTCTGCACCGTCCGCGCCACTTCGTTGCGATCCGTATTGAGCAGCGTTACCGTTGCTCCGTTGATCGACGCGCCCGTCGCATCCGTTACCGTCCCGCTAATGCTCCCCAACCCAACCTGAGCATGCGTCACGCCGGACGCCATCACCACAACCACCGCTGCCACAAAACTCGTGGCACGGCACATAAATTTCCTTAATAGTGTCATCTGTACCTCTCCTGAAAAGTGCCCAAAACAATTGAAAGTCACCAGACTTGCGCCGGTGTTCTTGATGCATCTCAAGCCATTACAGAACGGCTGAGGAAAAGCCGAGCTGAAAAACACGCGGCAAAGTCCTCAGTAGAAACAAAAAAGCTAAACAAGTTTGAACATTGAGTTAATAATGCTCCACGAACGTTGTCAATCGACGAAATAACCGTTCGTCACGAATCAGACCGGTACTCCATTGGACACCGCCACCCTTGGGACTCATCATCTCGTCGAGGCGAGGCCAAAGGCAGAAAGAAGCTCAGGGAAGACACTCTGCATTTCATCTCCGGTTAATTTTGTTTTCTAGGGAGACTCTGAATAAGTCCCGAGCCGAATCCGTTTTGAAAGAGTGCGCCTCCGAGATGCTGAAAAGTCGCCGTTTTGAAAGGGCGCGGCTTCAGCCACGCCGCAAACTGCCAGAATTACCCGTCATGAAAACTTATTCAGAGCTTCCCTAGTTGTCATTCCCCGAAGGGAATCCGCTTTGTCTTTTCCGGCACTTGTTCTTCTTGTTGTCATCCCACGGGAATCTGCCGCTTTGGGATGAGTGTGAGGCTTTTAACCCCCGAAGTATGCCCTATACCGTTGTCAAGTCACCACCACTCTCATCCCCCATAAAATCAGAGAGATCCAGTTGCCGAATAATTACCTGCACTTCGTTATACTGAATAAAGAGAACAAAGAGCCCCGGACACCCCGGGGCTTTTACAACTACAGCCTAAATCATTTTAATAGAATACGTTGCACAGAGGCGCATCTAGAATCAATACTTTACGGCATGGCCAAGACATAAGTCTCATGACTAGAATACTTTAGGACCTAAGTATGGGGGGAGGGGGGTACCTCGGGAGGAACAATCAAAATAGCCGAAGGTGCAAACTGACAATCCGCAACTGACAACTTGCACCTAAAGGGAAGTCTAGACCTAAGTTACATATCTAGAATACTTTATGAGCTAAAGTGGGGGGGCAACGGACATTTTCATTGACCGCTAAAGTAATCTTCCATGGAGGACAAACTTCCAGACGCTCCACCCCAGAACCACGAGCGTAATGACCATCATTGCGACGCCCATCCAGCGCGGATCGATCCTGGATGGGGTTCCACCGCGATTCCGGCGGACATTCTCGGCGAACTCAGCCCAGTCTTCGCTATTCGGTTCGTCCGCACCGCCTTCCCGCAAGCTGGCCTCAAATCGCTCAATCCAGGTGACTTCGTCGAGTTCAAGTACCTTAAGATAGCTGCGAACGATGCCCTTGCGGAACACTCCACCAGGCAGCTCGCGGTACTCGCCAGCCTCGAGTGCACGCAAATGACGAGGCGAAACCCTGGTTACAGCGCATATCTCGTCAATCGAGATATTTCGCCGTTCCCGCTCCAGCCGTAGTTCGTCGCAGAATCTTTGCATTCGCTCCGCCCAGCTTAAATCATTCGTCGTCGATCTGCTCCCGCTTGTTTGCGATCCTGGGAAGGATAGCGCGGCCCGGCCGTTATCCCAAGCTGTTTCTGGTTTCAACGATGCAAGATATGCCATTGGAACCAAAGTAGTTAGATCGTGGCCCGCCTCGAAGAGGGTCTCAAGATGAGAAACCTCTGGAGAGGAATTTCCTTTGACGCTCCCAAACCGAGCCAATATCATCAGGCTTTACCTGTCGCATCTTCGCGGCCATCCTTTGATAACGATGACAGCCATTGGTTTAGAAGAGAGATTGAGTGCGCCTCCCTTTTCCTGAACGTATCTCGATCTGGCACGCCTTTTGTTTTGCTACGGTTCTCTGCACAATACAACTGATTCAGGGTACAGATCACCTCTTTTCCCTCTGCTGCTTCTTATTTATCCTCGTCGCGACCTTCACCTTCAACCTTGCTGGCGGATTGACCCGCCCCTCTGGTGCCTACGTCTTTTTTTACGCTGTTCTTGTTGTGATCATCGGACTGTGCTGGAAAGCAATGGTTGGTGAATCCGCAGACTCCAACTTGGCGGCCCCGTCTACAACCATCCGGGTCTACCTCGTCGGTATATGTTCGATGCTGATCGCCGTCTGGATCAGTCGCAAGTTATTGACCCTGAAGCAGTCCCTATTGGACAACCTGGTTACAGATGCCAACATGCAGAGATCCACTATGGGCTGTATGGTTACTGGCATTGTGATCGCTGTAATTTTTACAGTGACGGGACCCAGCCAAAATGGATCGGTGCTAAGCGCTCTCGCTCAACTGAATCGATTTCTTCCGTTGACAGTGATCCTTGGAACAATTCATGAGATTCGAAAAAGCGGTGGGAGACGGAGCGTTAGCATTCCGGTATTCATATCCGGCGCCGTCATATTTTTTAATGGTGTCATGGGTTTCTCAAAAGAAGGGATGATTACCCCATTCTTGTGCTGGCTACTGGCCGCGGCATCACGGCGCTATAAGGTTTCTGTCATGCATGTCGTCGGTGGTATCTCAATAACCTTCTTTATCTTTCAATATCTGGTCCCTTACTCGCAGTATGGTCGGAACTACCGCGCGGAATCCTTTTCTGAAAACCTCGACGTCGCAATAGATTTTTTCTCCAATATAGGCTACGTTCGCAGCCAATATATTCAGAGTGAAATGGATGCGAATGAAAATCTGGT
>DATDHL010000232.1:0-7932 GCA_036521575.1 Edaphobacter sp.
GAGAAGTCGAAGTACGAGCAGCGCAATGGCGTCAAGCTGACGTACATGCCGTTCATCACGCGAGCTGCAATTGTGGCTCTCCGCAAGCACCCCATTGTCAACGGCTCGATCGAGGGCGAAGCGATCCGCTACAACAAGAACATCAACATCGGCATCGCCGTCGCGCTGGACTGGGGCCTCATCGTTCCCGTCCTCAAGCAGACCGAGGAGAAGAACTTCCTCGGCATCGCGCGCGGCATCGTCGATGTGGCCGACCGCGCCCGCGGCAAGAAGCTTGCTCCGGACGAGATCTCCGGCGGCACCTTCACTCTCACCAACTCGGGCATCTTCGGCGAGCAGTTCGGTACACCGATCATCAACCAGCCGCAGAGCGCCATCCTCGGCATCGGTGGATTGAACAAGGAAGCCGAGGTCATCACCGACAAAGAAGGCAACGACTTCATTGCGATCCGCTCGATCCAGCGCTTCACGTTGGGCTTCGACCACCGCATCGTCGACGGTGCGGACGCTGGCAAATTCATGTCTGACTTCAAGGCCTACCTCGAGAACTGGAACGAAGACATCGGCTAGAGCTACGCGTTCGGCGAAAGATGCTTCGGATGCGTCAGTTTCAAACAATCAACGGCGGCTCCTTCACGGAGTCGCCGTTTTTTGTGTACTCAAAAGCTGACCGTCTCACCCAGTCCGGCGTATTCGTCGTTTTTCCCCCAACGCTCGTGAATCAGGTAGAACGCTCGCTCGCCAGTGCAGTGGCCTACAGCGATGCGCTGCAGATGATGCTGCTTCTCCAGCACATCGAGAGTGCTGTTGATCTGCCCATCCGTATCCTGCACCAGGTGCAGCCCGCCAAAGAGCATGTAGATGTTTGGCTTCGGCGCGCCGCTTGTCGCTGCATCGGCAATCCTCTCGATCCCCGTGTGCGAGCATCCCGCGATCACCACCGGCCCCTTTGGCGTGTCCAGCACCACCGAGACCTCCACCAGCCCCTTGAAAGCCGGCTTCTCTGAGACCAGCGTCACCAGACGAACCCCCGGCATAATGATCATCGCCTGCGTCACGACCGTCGTCTTCAAATCGTTGTAGGCCTGCGAGTTCTCGATGTGCTCGGCCGGTGTCCCGTTGAAGTAGCGATGATCCGCTGCCAGCTTAGTCTCGGGTGTCGTTGTCAGAAAACCCCTGGGCACCTCGTGCGGCCGTAACACCGGATCGTCGGGAAGATATAGCGCGACTCCGGGATTTAGCTGCAGCACATAGCGCAGCCCCGAGGTGTGGTCGCCGTGCGAGTGCGAGATCACCACGGCATCCAGGTGGGTGAGGTCCACATGCAAGCGCTCCACGTTAGCGCGGAGCACGGCGATGTTGCCGCCCGTATCGAAGAGGATGCGCCTCCCGTTGTATTCCACCAGCGCAGCGTATCCCCAGTCCTGCTGAAGATAGGGCTTTCGTCCGAACGCATCCATAAGCACGGTGACGCGGTTCTCGGCGCGGGCCATGGTACATAGCACGAGCGCCGCCAGCACAAGAGCGATGCGACGATTCATTGCATGCCACCTCGTATCAGAATGAATAATGCGAACATTCTATGCCCGAGCATCAATTGGTTTCAGCCATCCAGATCTCTATGCCTAATTTCGAGTCACATGCATTCAACAATGCGCCGTCAACCAGAACGATGGCGATAGACTAGACCCATGAGCACGGATCGGGTGATGGCGCTAGATGTTGGCAAGGTGCGTATCGGCGTCGCTCTTTCGGATCCCCTCGGCTACACGGCGCAGCCGCTGCTGACGCTCTGGCGCAAGAGCCGTGGCGAAGACCTGCGTAGTCTATTGCGGCTGATTCGCAAGCACGAGGTTGCGCGGCTCGTCGTCGGGAATCCGCTTCACATGTCCGGCGATCTAAGCCCATGGGCCGCCAAGGTGCAGCAATTCGCCGAGGAGCTGCGCACGCGCTCGGGGCTGCCGGTCGAGCTGTGGGACGAGCGTCTCAGCTCCGTCGCTGCGCACGAGATTCTCGACGAGGCAGGGCACGACCGGCGCGATCGCAAACACGTCATCGATCAGGTAGCGGCTGTCGTCATTCTGCGCGACTGGATGGGATCGCGGGAACGAGAGCGCCGCGAGCCGCCAGCCTCCGAAGAGCAATGAAAGCCGCACGAATCCTTTATGCGCTGACCTCCGCAACTTATACTTGAAGAGAAGGCCTGGTGCGCATCGTTGTTTATTGCGTTCGGCCGTTGAGGAGCGAATGGCCGCACTAATCGAAGCAATCAACGTAAAGCGCAAGACCCTGTTCGAATTTGAAGACGCCCCGTACTACTGCATGGAAGCCGAGGTGAACTCTCCGACCGCACGTGGCGGCCAAACCCTTGTGCGTCTGAAGATGCGCAACCTTCTTGCGAGCGCCGTCTTTGAGAAGACCTTCAAAGCTGGCGAAAAGTTCAAGGAGCCGGACCTCGAGCTGGTTCCCGCGACCTATCTCTACGGCGATGGCGATGGCTACCACTTCCTCGACCAGCAGAGTTACGAGACGCTCACACTCTCCGAAGAGATGGTCGGCAGCGCCCTCGACTTTCTCATTGAGGGCCTGTTGATCCAACTGCATAAGTACAACGGGAACCCTATCGGGCTGCAACTGCCCATCTTCGTCGAGATGAATGTCACTCAGACCGAGCCTGGCGTGCGCGGCGACTCATCGAGTGGCAGCGTAACCAAGGTGGCTACCTTAGAGACAGGGCTCGAGATCCGTGTCCCCCTCTTCATCAAAGAGGGTGAAAAGGTCAAAGTCTCGACCGAGACCCGCGACTTTGCCGGAAGGGCCTGAGCCTTCTCCCTAACTGAGGCCCGTCACAGAAGCGACTTCGCTTGTAGAACCAGCTCGACGGCCTCATCTGCCGTAGTACCGACGGCGCTCAGGTGTCCCATCTTCCGGCCCTTGCGTGGCATGTGCTTTTCGTAGAGATGCAATCGCACTCCCGGCACCGCCAGCGCGGCGTCGAAGTGCGGCTCACGCGGCTTTCCGTCCGCATCGATCCAGACATCGCCCAGCAGATTGGCGATCGCTGCCGGCTGCACCACATCTACATCGCCCAGCGGGAGATCGCACACGGCGCGCACGAGCTGTTCAAACTGGCTCGTCACGCAGGCACGCTCGCTCGCGTGATAGCTGTTGTGCGGGCGAGGTGCAACCTCATTGACCAGCAGCTTCCCATCGGTCGTGCAGAACATCTCCACAGCCAGAATCCCTTCAAGCTGAAAGGTGTCCGCGATCTCTTCGGCGAGCTTTCGTGCCTCGGCCTCCATGGCTGTGCTCAGCGGCGCCGGCATTACGCTCCACGCCAGTATCTGGTTCTCATGATGATTCCACGCCGCGGGAAAGACTTTTACCTCGCCGTTCGGAGCCCGCGCCACAAGCACCGAAATCTCGCGCTCAAGATTGACAGCCTTCTCCACTACGCCGGCTCGCTCGCCCAACGCCTCCCAGGCTCCGCGGACCTCGGTCTCAGCCTTCGCGCCCGGGTTGAACCCAACCTTGCCCTGCCCGCGCCCGTCATAACCGCCCGTCGCGCTCTTGCAAAAGACCTTGCCGCCGAGCGCCTTCACCGCCTCGCGCAGCTGCTCAAGCGCCCGCACTGCGCGATACTCCCCCACCGGAAACCCATTGCGTTGCAGCCAGTCCTTCTGCTCAATCCGATCCTGAATCACGCCCAGCATCGCGCCGCCGGGCCGCACTGGAGCAAAGCTCGCCGCTGCCTCCATGCTCGCCATCGAGATCTGCTCGATCTCCAGCGTCACAACATCGCATCCACGCGCCAGGTTCGCAGCCTCACGCGAATCATCCCAACCGGCCTCGATGCATCCATCCACCACAAACCGCGCTGCACACGCAGGGTCCGGATCAAGCACAAGAATGCGATACCCCATCGCACGCGCAGCCATCGCAGTCATGCGGCCAAGCTGCCCACCGCCAAAGATGCCGATCGTCGCCCCTGGCAGAATCGGCTTCGCCGCAGAAGAAGAAGCAGTGCTCACGCGCCGACCTCATCGCCTGCGACCTGCGCTAGCACCTCATTCCTCCGAGCCGCTCGCCAGGCGACTAACTTCTCCTGCAATGTCTTGTCTGTCGTCGCAAGAATCTCCGCTGCCAGCAAGCCCGCATTCGCCGCGCCAGCCGCGCCAATCGCCAGCGTCCCTACCGGAACACCCTTCGGCATCTGCACGATACTCAGCAGCGAATCCATCCCCTGCAGCGCCGTTGCGGGGATCGGCACGCCCAGCACGGGCACAACCGTCTTCGCCGCAATCATCCCCGGCAGATGCGCCGCGCCGCCAGCCCCGGCGATGATCACGCGCAGCCCGCGCCCGATCGCCGTCTCTGCATACTCAAACAGCAGATCCGGCGTCCGATGCGCCGAAACGACACGCACCTCATGCGCCACGCCGAACTCCGTCAGCATCTCCGCCGCACTACGCATCACCGCATAATCATTGCGGCTTCCCATCACAATTCCAACCAACGGCTTGGCGCTCATAGCCCTCGATTATACGTGCAAAATATGTACATTCCTGGCCATGAACGCCCCGTCATTACTGCTTCGCCCAGATGCTCGCATTCAGACACATCACCACGCCGTCGATGATCGCGTTCAGCCCCGCAGTGAATTTGTCCGCATCAGCGATCTGCTTCTGCGTCACCGCATCGGTGATGTTGATCGCCGCGCCAACGATCTCCACCGCAGCAGCCCTCTTCTGCTTGCCGGTCGAGGCGCTAAATAAAGCCTCGGTCCCCTGAATCACCCCCGGCAGCATCGCAACACCGCGCAAAAACACCTTCAAGAAATCCATCCTTTTCCTTTCTCAACTAACGCCGCAGATAAGCCATCGCCAGATGAATCATCGTCAGCAACCCACCAAACGCCGCAAAGACGCCCTTGATGCGCTGCACACTTCGCTCATGCCGCTCAACACGCTCTTCAATCTGAACAATTCTTCCGGGCTGGCCGACCCCAAGTAACTGTTCGATCTGACACTTCAACAGGCCCATATCTCCAACTTCCTCAATCGCAAACGAGCCCTCTCGCTCGAAGGCCTCGACCGCGTCCTCGAGTCGCAAAGCCTGACCATCGAGCAGATCCTCCCACTCGAACTCACCGCAGCCGCCCCCCAGCAAACCACCAACCCCATCGAGGTCGTCCCCGTCGTCTCCGCATCCGTCGCCATGGACGACGCTCGCATCCCCCCCTCCGCCGTCATCGAAACAGTCCAGGTCTCCGCCTCCCGCCTCCACGACAACCGCTCCCGCCCCTCCACCAAGCACGCCCATTGGGAGCGCTTCCTGGCCATCCGCGCCGACGCCCAGCAAGCCGCCGCCATGGAGCCCATGCTCACCCCAGGAGCCATCACCGTCCTCGATCGCCACTACAATTCCCTCGCCCCCTACCGGGCTCACAAACCCACCCTCTACGCCGTGCGCTACGGAGCAGCCCTCCTCCTCCGTTTCGTCGACTTCGACGAGGGCCGGCTCATCCTCCGCCCCTACTCAAGGGAGTTTCCTGTCCACCTATTACCACTTGCGAACCACGAATCTCCAGCCGATTACCTCATCGGACGCGTCTGTTTCGTGCTCTCCGAGCTCTGATTGCTACACTTAAAAAATGCTCTCAAGGCTTTACGCGAAGTGGATGTTCTCCTGGGAGACTGCACTTACAACCCGCGACACCAATCGAATCGTCCGCCCCCTCGAATGGGGCTTTGACTGGCTGCAGGACTTCAGCCCGCTCACCGATCTGCCCAGTAATGACGCGGATAATCTCGCCCGCATGACCGCCATCAACGAAGTCATCGTCAACCATTCCGACGACTTCTTCGGCTACGAAACCCCCACGGACTTCCGCCTAGAAACCCGCCACCCCCAGCTCTTTCCGACAAACATCCGCCCCGAAACCCTCGCGCAAGACGCAGAACTGAAGCGCCAGGCAGAAGAAGGAGAACTGGAAGAAGCAGAATTTCTCCGTTTCACCTCCCCCATCCGCACCCGCTACCCAGAAAACGATATCGTCAACGCCCGCTGGTATCCCGCACCCGAGCCAACAGAAAAACAGAAGGCAAAGCAGGGCAAAAAGCCGAAGCAGGCAATCATAGTAATGCCGCAGTGGAACGCAGATGCATTCAGCCACAACGCGCTCTGCACCCTATTCAATCGCTTCGGAATCTCTGCCCTGCGCCTTTCAAAGCCATACCACGATATCCGGCGACCAGCCGAACTCGAGCGATCCGACTACGCCGTCAGCTCAAACGTTGGCCGCACCATCGAGGCCTGTAGACAGGCTGTCATAGACATTCGCAGCTGCCTGGACTGGCTCGAATCGCAAGGGTACGAGCAGTTCGGTGTGCTGGGAACAAGCCTCGGCAGCTGTTATGCCTTCATCGCGGCAGCGCACGACCCCCGTCTTCAGGTCTGCGCGTTCAACCACGCTTCAACCTGGTTTGGAGACGTTGTGTGGACAGGCCAGAGCACGCGGCATATTCGTGAAGCCTTTGAACAAGCGTCCCTCACGCAGAACCATGTGCGTCAGATGTTTACAGCAATCAGTCCGATGTCGTACATGCAGCGCTTCGCAGCAAATCCGAAGCGTGTTCTCGTTGTACATGCAACCTACGACCTGACGTTTTTGCGCGAGTTCTCCCTCGACGTTTTAAACAATTTCAATCAATATGGCGTCGACTACGTCTCAAAAGTACTTCCCTGTGGCCACTACACCACAGGAGAAACACCCTACAAATACATGGACGGCTGGTATCTGGGATCGTTCGTCTACAAGGCTTTCAAGCGATTGGCCGAAGAGAAGACCCTTCCCTAAGTAGGCTCCTCAGAATCTGACGAACTGCTGAAAATCGCCGCGATGCATGGAGCCACGAGTATGGCAATAAAGGCCAAGGCGACAATGGTGTCGTGCACTCGATTTTCACTTTCGACCAGCCTCCAAAAGGCCATCGTTTCAATCAGAGTGTGCATGCCCCCTCCACTGAAGTGTGCAATTATCCGTCGAAATGGCCCTTTAAGCTAAACCTCGATTCGCTCCCTCGCCGTTCTGGTATACAGCTTACTCGCCCTCGATGGTGGAACAGCTCCTACGCGCCTCCTCTTTGCGCGAATAGCAGAGGGTGGACGTGGCATAAAATACTTTTATGTCCATTGATCTGAATGCCAACCTGACATCCGCTGACCCCGACATCGCCGCGCAAATCGAGAACGAAATCATACGCCAGCATGAAGGGCTGGAGATGATTGCGTCAGAAAACTTCGTAAGCCGTGCTGTCCTTGAGGCTGCGGGTACGGTGTTCACGAACAAGTATGCTGAGGGCTATCCCGGCAAGCGTTACTACGGGGGTTGCGAGTTCGCTGATGTGGTGGAGAACATCGCGCGTGACCGTGCAAAACAGCTCTTCGGGGCGGAGCATGTGAATGTGCAGCCGCACTCTGGTTCGCAGGCGAATGCCGCGGCCTATATGGCGCTTTTGAACCCTGGCGACTGCGTTCTTGGGCTGGATCTAGCGCACGGTGGGCATCTCACGCACGGGCACAAGCTCAATTTCTCGGGCAAACTGTATCGAATCGTGGGCTATCAGGTTCGCAGAGACACCGAGACCATCGACTACGACGAGCTTGAGGCTCTGGCGGTCCGCGAGAAGCCGAAGATGATCATCGGCGGCGGCAGCGCCTATCCGCGGCAGTTCGACTTTGCCCGGATGCGTGAAATTGCCGATAAGGTTGGTGCTTATCTCGTTGTCGATATGGCGCATTTTGCCGGCCTGGTCGCTGGTGGAGCGCATCCTTCGCCGGTTCCGCATGCGCATGTGGTGACCACGACGACGCACAAAACCCTGCGGGGGCCGCGCAGTGGGTTGATTCTGTGCAAGCAGGAGTTCGCGG
>DATDHL010000233.1:0-3877 GCA_036521575.1 Edaphobacter sp.
GGGCAGGATCCGGTGGAGAAGAAGACGGCTCGCGAGGTGTTCGAGTATGTGATCGAGCAGGGTCGCAAGGAGTACCAGGTGCAGCGGTATAAGGGTCTGGGCGAGATGACGGCTCCGCAGCTTTGGGAGACGACGATGGATCCCGAGCGGCGCACGCTGCTGCAGGTGAAGCTTGAGGACATTGCCGCTTGCGAGGAGATCTTTACTACTCTGATGGGCGAGGATGTCGAGGCCAGGCGGAAGTTTATTGAAGAGAATGCTCTGGATGTGAAGAACCTCGATATCTGAGGCTTTGTTGTCACGAGTTTTTTATGAAACCCCCGCTGAAGTTGGCGGGGTTTTTCTTTGCGATGAAGTGGTGGTGCGACCGTGGACTGCCATCAGCCCTGCATGGTCTATACTCGGTGGATTCGTAAAATCAATTTGTCCGGAGATATCCCATGCTCAAGCTGCGTTGGAAGACTTTCGCTGCCTTTTCCCTATGCGTATGTGCGGTTATGAGTTCAGGTGGTCAGACGCAGACCGGGTCAGCCAAGACGATCGTTGTTCATACGGCACACATGCTGGATGGCGTGTCCAAGCAGATGCAGGGGCCGGTGACTGTGGTGCTCCAGGGTGGGCGTATTACTGCCGTAAGAGCGGGCATTTCGAATGTAGAGGGTGCGGAGGTGATCGAGCTGGGGGATGAGGTTCTGTTGCCGGGGTTGATCGACGCACATAAACATATGGGCGGTGCGCCGAGACTGGGGTTGAATCCGTTTCAAACGCGACTGACAGTGAGCGAGATGGAGATGGCTATCGGCTCGGCGGCAAATGCGAGGAAGCTGCTCGAAGAGGGATTCACGAGCGTGCGAAATATGGGCTCAAACGATGGAGCGGATCTGGCGCTGAAGCGGGCTATCGACCATGGATGGGCGGTGGGGCCGCGCATTCAAGTGTCGCTGGAGCCGTTGAGCTCGAGTGGAGGACACAGTGATCCGCGTAACGGAATCGATACGGCCTGGACGAATGCGAACTGGGGCGGAAGTGTGGTCGACGGACCGGTAGAGGCGATGAAGCAAGTTCGAGAGCATAGGCGGCGTGGCGCAGAGTTGATCAAGATTATGCCGTCTGGTGGGGTGCTCTCGATCGGCGACGACCCCAAGGTCCAGACGATGACGAATGAGGAGATCAAGGCCGTGATCGATACGGCGCACAACCTGGGCCTCAAAGTGGCGGCGCATGCGCACGGGAAGTCGGCGATCGACAATGCGATCCGGCTGGGCGTGGACTCGATTGAGCACGGGACCTACGCGGATGCGGAGAGCTACAAACTGTTTATCGAGCACGGGACGTATCTGGTGCCTACGCTGCTCATCGCAGATCAGGTGAACGAGATGGCACGGCTGCATCCGGAGCAACTGAATCCGTCGAGCGCGCAGAAGTCGCTGGAGGTAACGCCGCTGATGAAGGGAATGTTCAGCGGAGCATACAAGGCTGGCGTAAAGATCGCATTCGGGACGGATACGTCGTCGGGCGCGAATGCACATGAGTTCACGCTGATGGTGGCGGCCGGCATGACTGCTGCTGACGCTATTATGACGGCGACGCATAATGCGGCAGATTTGCTGGGAGTGTCGGCGGATGCGGGGTCGATTCAGCCGGGGCGGTTCGCTGACCTGATTGCAGTCAAGGGCGATCCACTGAAGGACATCACGGTGATGGAGCACGTGGATTGGGTTATGAAGGGTGGCCGGGTGTACAAGAGCGACGGGGTTTCTGTACCGCAGCCGGCGGTGCCGGCGGGTGCCGCGTCCGCTGGGGCCGAGGACGAATACTAATTGGAGTGAGTTAGATGGGTTAGCGGCTTGACAAGGTTTTGGGCGAATGGAGCGTCTGGGACGGTCCTGAGTCGGTTGTGGCACCGTGGGCGAAATACAGGGATTCTTCGCTCCGCTCAGAATGACGAGCAAAAACAGGCAACAACAACAGCAGATCCCCTGCGGGGATGACAAGCAAGAAAAGCAACGGCAACGGCTGCGGCGATTGTCGAAGGTTAGGGTACTGGATTGAGGGAGGCCGCTCGTTCGGACTGGCTGCCTAGTTCGGTGGCTCGGGCTTCGGCGTAGGCGGCGGCTCCTAATAGGGCGCAGGTGTCGTCGAGGATGACTCGGACGGGGATCGATTGGAGGAGGGGAGAGAGGCGGCCCTTGTCGAGGAAGGCCTGGGTGAAGAAGCCGTTTTGCAGGGTTTTGATGATCTTGGGGGCTATGCCTCCTCCGAGGTACATGCCTCCGGTGGCGAGGACCTTGAGGGCGATGTTGCCGGCTTCTGCTCCGTAGGCTGAGACGAAGATCTTCATGGTCTCGAAGCAGAGGAAGCTGGAGCCGTCTTCGGCGCACTGGCCTATGACGGCGTTGGGGTCTTCGGCTTTCATGCGGTCGCGGAGCCACTGGGGCTCGTTGATCTTCTCGACGTCGCGGAGGAAGGTGTAGATGTTCTTGATGCCGAGGCCGGAGACGACGCGCTCCCAGGAGACGCGGCCGTTGAGTTCGGCACGGAGGTACTCGAGGAGGGCGATCTCGCGGGTGGAGCGGGCGGCGAAGTCGCAGTGGCCGCCTTCGGAGGCGATGGGGCGGTGTTGCTTGCCGTCCCAGATGAGGAGGGCCTGGCCGAGGCCGGTTCCGGCGGCGATGAGGCCGCGGTGGCCGATGGCGGATTCGTCGCCGGCGTGGAGGGTGAAGATTTTGTCGGGGGCCAGCTCGGGGATGCCGTAGCCGTTGGCTTCAAGGTCGTTGATGAGGAAGACATGCTGAATGCCGAGGGATTTCGAGAGCTCGGTGCAGTCGAGGATCCAGGGAAGGTTGGTGAGCTTGAGACGGCCTTCGCGGACGGGGCCGGGGACGCCGAAGCAGGTGGCGAGGATCTCGGCGTGGTGAACGCGGGGGCAGGTGTCGTCGCCAGCAAGGAACTTGGTGACAATCTCGTTGAGCGAGGTGAACTCGTGGGCAGGGAACTTCTGGTCGCGGATGGGATGGAGTTTGCCGCTTGAGAAATCGTAGAGAGCGAGGTGTACCTTTGTGCCGCCGACGTCACCAGCAAGAATCATTTTCGTGCATCTCCAGGGGTGTAGCCCAACAACCGCCTGTCCCTTTGTAAGCTCAGAAAACAGGCTCTTCGACTCGGCCTCTCGCGATGAGACTGAGAGGCTTTGCTCAGGATGACAACTTCAAAACAACCAGCAAAATCATGAGATTTGACTGGCTTCAGGATTCCCTCAGGGGCTAAAGCCCCATTGATTTTCTGCATTGACGGCGTGGCTGAAGCCACGCCCCTTCAAAACAACGACTTTATCAGGAGTTCCTTAGTGGAGCTCGAGGGTCCCGGTTTTTTCTGAATTGTCCGGTTCTGGCAGCTTAGCCGCTGCGGCGGAGTCGAGCAAGAGGGTGAGGCGGCCGCTGGCGGGACGGATGATCTGGGACGGGTAAGTGTCGGGCTGGAAGGGGCCGAGGAAGACGTCGTGGAGGACCTGGGCTTTGGCTGTGCCTTCGATGAGGAAGGCGACCTCGCGGCCTTGATTGATGACGGGCGAGGTGAGCGTGATGCGCCAGGTGTCCTTTTGGGGGACGTGGTTGGCGATGACAATGTGGGTGAGGTCGTTGAGGCCTTCGGTGTGGGGGAAGAGGGAGGCGGTGTGGCCGTCGTCGCCCATGCCGAGGAGGATGAGGTCGAAGGTGGGGGTTTGGGCGCCCTCGAGACGGAAGGCATTGCGGATGGCAGATTCGTAGCGGGCGGCGGCGACCTCGGGGGCTAGTTCGCCTTCCATGCGGTGGATGCGGTCGGCGGGGAGGGGGACTTTGGAGAGCAGCGCTTCCTTGGTCATGCGGTAGTTGGAGTC
>DATDHL010000234.1:0-3367 GCA_036521575.1 Edaphobacter sp.
GTTTTGGCCCATAGTTAGGCACCTCCGGAAGGTCTTTCCGTGTACTCCGAATTAATTTCTGCAGGTAATCCCTTTTGTTCCAACTCCCTAAAAGTGTTAGGGGCATGGCGAATTGGCTCGGTGTGTGTGAAGTAGCATGACGACACTTGAAAATTCTGCGCGTGCCTGGATGTGATTCTGTGCTTGCGCTTCTTATCCCAAATCCCGGGCCTGAGCGAGCCGGCCAGCTTTCAGCGAGTTTGCCCTTGAATCGGTTTATGCGTTTTTGTCTGCCTTGTTTTTGTCTGCCTTGTTTGCGGATGTTGGTTGTTTTTGCGTTATTCCCATTGGCGCTGAGATCTGCGTTGGCCGCGGCGCCTAAGGTTCATACCGTTACCCTTGGTGCGGCTCGGAAGGTTCCGTACACACAGCCGGATGCTACGCCGGATACGAAGTCGGATGAGACCTCCATGCTGAAGGTGCGGCCGCTGTTCGTCGACGACCGCCAGAAGGAGTGGACGATGGGTGAACTGCATGAGATCACCGACCGGACGTTTGCGATCCGCCGCGCGTTGCGCATCAACGATTCGCTTCCGACGGACGCGACTCCTCGCTGGATCTGGCAGCCGGGACCCTGGATCACTGTGGACCGCGTGACGGGGCATATTGCGGCGTTGCATCTGCCGGACTTCGATCCCGTGGTCTCGAATGCGGTGTGGTTTCGTGACTACACTGCGTATTGCGGAACGACTAATACCACCAAAGGTGGATTGTTCGCCGTCGTCGCTCAGCTTGGGGCTCGGCGAGCCGTCGTGCAGAAGCTGATTGGCAAGTGGCCGCAGACGGATCACTTTATTCCAGTGTGCCAGCCGGCGCAGTGGCAGCGGCTGCCTATGCGCGTGACCATCCAGCCTACGGGCGGCGAAGCGACTACCTACGATGTGCTGGGCACTGCTTCGATCGTTGAAGAAGGCGACAACTCAGACGACAATTGAGCGTCTATCAGCCGGTGCGTACAGGGCCGCTGGCTGTCAATTGGGCGCGGATAGATCAGCAACTACCGGGTGCTTCTGTGACCGAAATCAAGAAGGCTCGGGGCTAAAGCCCCTTCTTAATCAACCGAATTTTCGCAGGGCTAAAACCCTGTGCTTCCACCCGAAAAACAAAGCAAAAGACTTGCCCACAAGACCGGCATCGTTATCGCACGAAGGGAACATATGCCGAGACAGCCTGGCGGTAGCGGTGAAACTCTTCGCCGAAGCGGGAGGCCAGAAGGCCATCCTCGGCTCGCACGCGAATCTCTGTACCCAGCAGAAACACCATAAGCGCGGCGAGAAACAGCAGAGGAGGCGTAACGAGAACGCCGGTACCAAGGAAGACGCATAGCATCGACGTGTAGATGGGATGGCGAAGCATGCCATAGGGGCCGGAGCGGACGAGTTGGTGATCGTGGCTGAGGGCGGCGTCGAAGCGAAGATGTCTCCCAAGAGCGCGAGTGCTCGTCCAGGAGAGGAGTATGGCGCAAAGAAAGCAGAGGACGGCGAGCGCGATCTGCCAGAGCGCCGGAGACCGCATCCAGAAGTGCCCCTGCCATAACAGAGAGTAGCTAATGACCTGAATCAGCAGCCCCCAGCGAGCGTGATTGTCTCGTCTCTCTGGGGCAGACCAGTTCCAGCCGTTCAAAGGAAACGGCAGGAGCCAGAGAAGCCAGCCCGCAGCAAGGACGATGTACACATAGAAGGGCATGCCCAGTCCAACCCAGCCTAGCTCGCTCTGCCGCAGATGTAGGCCTCGAGATGGCGGATGGTCGTCTCCTGCTCGCTGATGACGTAATTCACCAAGTCTCCGATGGAGACTACGCCGACGACCTTCTTCTCCTCGCAGACAGGTAGGTGGCGAATACGGCTGTCGGTGATGATGCGCATGCAGTCGCCTACGGTGTGGCGCAGGGATACGGTGATGACGGGA
Source organism: Edaphobacter sp. (assembly GCA_036521575.1). Taxonomy (GTDB): domain Bacteria; phylum Acidobacteriota; class Terriglobia; order Terriglobales; family Acidobacteriaceae; genus Edaphobacter. The sequence goes on from DATDHL010000234.1 coordinate 1,948, forward strand.
CTGCTCATGATCTCAGCAACCGGGGTGTCCTTCGAGGACCGACCCTGCAGGATGACCTTGCGGGCATAGTCGCGCTCTGAGATGATGCCGACGAGTTCGTCCTGCTGCAGGACGAGGAGCGCGCCAACCTGTTTGGCAGCCATCATCTCAACGGCCTGGTAGACGGAGGCGTCAGGTGGGATGGAGGCAACCTGCCCGGCCTTCTGCCTGAGTAAAACGCCGACTGTCGTAGCAAATTCGCTCATCGGGCACCTCGGGCCTCGAATAGTACCTCGGGCAAAGGACGGTGCGCAATCAATCTCGATGGAGCTAAGGGGAATGGAGGGCAGAGGCGAGAAGGGGGGCCAGACCCTTCCAGGCTATCTGGACGCCGATACACAGCAGGATGAACGCGATAACTCGAAGGATGCCATGAACCGTGGAGGGGGCGACCGCGCGCGTGATCTGCGGCGCATAGGCGTAGCAAATGTAGACCAGCCAGCTGAGCACTACGGCCGCGAGCAGCAATCCGGCGCGCGCCAGCAGGTTTCCGCTGAGGGTTTTCGCGGTGGCGTGGGCGCTCAGGGTGAGCATAACGACGATGCAACCCGGCCCTGCCGTTATTGGGAAGGTAAGAGGATAGAACGCCTTATCTTCGAAGTTGTTCTGGATGGCGGCCGGGCTGGGGGTGGGAACCTGCGTAACTCTGGGGACGTCGGCGTCTTTCTGGTTCAGCAGCGACCATCCCATTGCCGCAAGAACAAGCCCACCTGCCAATTGCACGATCTCGAGCGATATTCCGAAGAAGCCCAGCAGGTACGATCCAATTAGCTCTATGACAAGAAAGAAGAGGACAACGTTAATTGCGATTTGACGCGCCAGAGAACGGTACACCGCTGGAGGCTGCATGCCCACCAGGCCAAGAAATACCAGCGCCGACCCAAGCGGATTGACAACCGGCAGCAAAGCGCTGAATCCAATGGCGAAATGTTGCCAGAGCAGAAGCATTCTTACTCTCGGTGTAGCAGGTGGATAACATAAGGCCGGTCAATCGGAAGTGTAACGCACTCTCGTTGGCAAGTGACGGCAGTATCATGGCCGTATGCAGACCTTTGAAGCCCTGCTCGGTGAAGCGGAAGTGGCCCACGGACATCTGTGCGCGGGGCAGATTCTCGGTGTGCGCATGGCTATGCTGGGATGTCAGCGGCTGGGTATCGATGATCCCAAGGAGGATTCCTGGTGGCAAATCGATAATCAGCCTCGACTGATGATTTGGCGCAACAGTTTTGCCCGGAAGGGAGGCCTCGCAGGGGAACGCGCAGCGGGTTGCAGGCTGTGGCTCAGTCCGGCGATCCCGCTTATCGCCGGCGGCCGCCGCGGCACCAATGATTAACCAAGCCGCCGTCTCCCCATTTCCGCCGCGTTCGGAATGCGATATCTT
>DATDHL010000235.1:0-10779 GCA_036521575.1 Edaphobacter sp.
ATAAGAACCGCCACCGAGACTGGCGTTTCCGACATCCAGACCCGACGACTTCTGGTCGAGGAAGGTATAGGCCAGACTGAAGGTAAAGCCCTTGGCCTGACGCTGAGCCTGTGCCTGGAACGAGGTGGTAAGGCTGTGGCCTACGTTGCCGAAACCGGTGACGTAGTCGCCGAGGGCCGGGATCTTGAACCGAGCGTTGTCAGCGGGCGACGTAGCGCAGTCTCCGTTATTGAGGGGATCGCAAGGCGTCACACCGTCGCCAGTGGTTGTGCCGAAGGGGTTGTCGCTCGCCGGAATCATGTTGAGGTCGCGGCCAACGATCTGGCCTGACTGCTGCGATCCGATATAGGAGAACCGGAACGACGACTGCCAGGGCAGCTCCCGCTCCACGGTGGCATTCCACTGCTGGATGCGCGGGTTTTTGAGATCCACCGGAACATAGTTAGCAGATGGCGTGTTGCCGAAGCCCTTGACGACTCCTCCCGTGAAAGGACTGGTGCCGGTGGCGCTTCCGCCAGTCGGCCAGCCCGAAAGCGGCGGGGTACCGGCGGGATCGGAAGCCGTCACCTGACGCTTGGTACGCGCCTGATTGAAGGTGTTGGTTGCGAGCGGATCGCGAATACCCTGAGCCGCCGAGGTGGGATAGTAGATTCCATAACCGCCGCGAAGCACGGTCCTGGGCGTGAGTTGATAAGCCAGTCCGACACGAGGTCCAAAGCCGTTCTTGTAGGTCTGCACCAGGCCCCTGCCGACACCAAGGCCGGACTGGCTGGCGATGACGTAACCGAAGTTGACGATGTTGGGATCGAGGTACTTCAACGTCTGGGTGGAGGGAATGATAAAGCGGCCAATCTGACCGGTATTGGGATCGCGATAGTTGGGATCCAGGTTGGCCATGAGGTCGTTCTTATCGATGAACGGTGTGATGAGGTCATAGCGCATACCTAGATTAAGGGTAAGGCGCGAGTTGAGGCGGAAGTCGTCCTGAACGAAGAATCCGCTCTCCCAGTTAGATACGTTCATGGCCGGGCGGGGCAGATTGACATAGGAGACGGAGTCGGCAGCTTGTCCTTGGAGGAATCGGGCAAGTGCATTCGCGCCGGTTCCCGTGTAGGTGATGAGTCCGCGCACGTTACCGCGATTTACAGCAAAGCCGTCGACAGCCTGATTGCGCACGAAGTCGCCGCCCATCTTAAGGCTGTGGCGGCCAAGCGTCCAGGTCAGCGTATCTCCGAAGGTCGCGAGGTTCTGGTCCATCGGACGGTCTGTGTTACGTCCGCCGTTGCTGAAAGACTGGAATTTGCCCAGGGCGACTGCCGGATGGCCACGAGTGTCCAACTCACTTGGTCCAACGACTGCACCATACGCCGCAATATCCGCATCCGAGAAGCCGACGCTGGAGAGAAAGCCTCGCAACGTGGTGTTGCTGTGAGTATAGAGATGCTGCTTGTTGAATCCGCCACGAGCTTCATTGACGATATTCTGAGAGAAGATGTGGGTGTAGGAAAATGAGATCGTCTGATTTTTGCGATCCGTCTGGCTGAGTCCCAAGCCGGTGAAGACACCGACAACGGGGTTGAGCGCCTTGTTTTGCGCCGAGGTATGGTAGACGCCGTAGATGCGATCTGAATCGGAGAAGTTGTGATCAATGCGCAACGTACCCATATCCTGATAATCGTGCCCCGGAACCGAGGTCGTGTAATGGGGAGAGATCGTGCCTAAGGAAGGGTTGATGGGGGCAGAGGTTCCAACCGTGGGGAAGTAGAGACCGAGCAGTTTGGAGGTGACAGGGTTGATGAGGCGCTGGGGAATCTTGATGAACTTCTGACCGAGGCCACCTACTGTGTTGGTCGCGATCTCATTCGGAGTCAGAACTGTGGAGCCGACGGCCGGCTTCGTCGAGTCGTTCATGAGTGAGAAATCGCCACCCAGGAGAGTTGGGTGCGGCAAGGTCGAAGATGACGCACTGGATGGCTCGATCGACGAGTTGTGCTCGTAGGCCGTGAAGAACCAGGTGTTCTTCAGCTTGGGGATGGGGCCGCCAATGGAGCCGCCAACATCGGTGATGTTGAAGAATGGCTTATTGAATGTAGGCTGGAAGACGGTGGGGGCAAAGTTGGCGAGGGTGTCCTTGTCGGCGAGCGCCCAGGCAGACAGAGCCGAGTTCTTATTGTTGTAGAAGAGAGAGCCGTGATAATTGGATCCGCCACGCTTTGTGGTGACCCGGATGTTGGCGATACCGGCATACTCTGCACTGAAGGTGTCCGAGAGCACGTTCAGATCGCTGACAGCCTCAAGCGAGGGCTGACTCTGGGTGGCCTGACCGAAGATGCCGCCGTTCGAGCGTTGACCGTCCACCGAGAAACTGGCGCCATAGCTCTGTCCTCCGATGAACTTGAAGGTGCCGGGCGCATCGGCCTGGGTGACATTAGGATTGATGTAAAGGAAGGAATAGATATCACGGCTGTCGCGGGGCAGGTCGATGACCGCCCTTGAGCTGAGGGTTTGGCTAAGCGATTGATCCTGAGTGTTGATGAGCGGCGCGTCGGCGGAGACCTCGACCGTTGTGGTGTTCGCGGAAGCCTTCATGGTCGTATTCGCGCTGACAGCGTCGGAGCCTGCGAGGACGATGCCATTGACGACGGATGCGCCGAAGCCAGGCGCTGTGATCATGACCTTGTACTGGCCGCTTGGCAACGCGGAAGCCTGGTATTCACCGCGGTCGTTTGTCGTGACTTTATGAGTTGTGAGAGTAGCTAGGTCTGTAATCTCGACCTGTGCATTTGGAATCACGGCGCCACTGAGATCTGTCACAGTTCCACGGATTGTGCCGAGGTCCGTTCCCTGTGCATACAGATTTGATGGGCTGGCTCCAAGACCCAGGATAAGGACGAGCAGCGACAATATGAGGTTTCGTGATTTCATGAAAAGCCCTCTTGTTTCGGAATGATTACAAGGGAATACCACAACGAACGAAGACAAAGCAAACAAAAAACACATAGAAACGAATAATACGCAACTATCTTTGATTGATGGCCGTTAAAAAGCCCATTTTATGCAACTTAGCAAACTGGAGGGGAGTGCGTTTCGGGCTATGGATCGAGAGAGGACTGTGATCGAGAACAGAAGAAAAGACTCAATTGCTCTCGTTTTCCCGTTTGAAGGTACGAGATGAACTTGACGAGGCTCTCTCAAAGAGGCTAGAAACGATGGCAACGGTAATACACATATATGCCAAAACAAAATATAAGAAAACAAATCGTAATCTATCTATGCCTGGTGGTGATTTGCCTTGCTGCCCTGACGGCTCGCGCTGACAACTTCACTGTAGTGGGACCTGGCGGCGGCGGCGCGATGTATCACGCGACGATCAGTCCGCATGATGTCAATGAAGTGCTGGTTGCCTGCGACATGACGGGCGCTTATATCAGCCATGATGGCGGGCACTCGTGGCGGATGTTCAACCTTCGCGGTACGGTTCGCTTTTTTGCTTTCGATCCTGTGGAGGCTCACACGATCTATGCGGGAACGCAAGCGCTTTGGCGGAGCACCGATGATGGTGAGTCGTGGAAGCTGGTTTGGCCCAGGCCGTCGATGGTGCGCGATGTTCGAATGAATTCAGATCATGCGGATGAGACGATTCTTACCGACTCAAATTCCATGGGGGATGTTGTCGCGCTGGCGATCGATCCGGCTGATTCGCATAGGCTGGTTGCGGGGAGCGTCAAGGATGGCAAGGCGGCAGTGTTCCTCTCTCATGATAGTGGCGGCACGTGGGAGAGAGTTCGAGATCTGCCGGGTGCTCCGCAAAGGATATGGATTGATCCGCGCTCGAACAAGAGTGATCGCGACATCTATATAGGTGGGAAGAGCGGCGTCACGGTTCGAAAGCATGGGCAGTGGCAGGACCGGCCTTCGCCACAGGGCGTTGCCTTTACTGACATTAGCGCGGGATTCTCGGGAGCAGAAGGAATTGTGCTCTATGCCGCTTCCGAGACAGGGATATATCTTTCGAGGGATGGCGGTGTCTCGTGGGTTGCGTCTCCACTGCCTGGCAGTGGTGCTAAGGTTCGGGCCATAGCGACGAGTTTGAATCATCCCGAGTCTGCTTATGTCTCATACAGTCATCTTCAACTTGACGGGAAGACCTGGATGGGAGTAGCGCGAACGCGAGATGGTGGACGCACATGGTCGCTGGGGTGGAAGGAAGACAAGACATCCGCGGCGAATATACATGACGCCTGGGTTTCGCAGATTAGCGTGGATTGGGGCGAGAATCCGCTGGAGTTGGGCGTGGCGGAACAGGATCCGGAGTTGTGCTATGGGACAGACTTCGGCCGCACGATGATTACGGCTGATGGCGGAGCAAACTGGCGCGGCGCGTATTCCAAGAAGGTGCCGAACGGGGATTGGACGAGCACGGGACTGGATGTGACGAATAGCTATGGCTATCTGTTCGATCCGTTTGATGCGAATCGCCGTTTTCTGCCTTCGACGGATATCGGGCTGTTTCGTAGTGAAGATAAGGGGCGTTCATGGACACGATCCGTTAACGGCGTTCCGGCGAAGTGGACCAATACAACGTACTGGGTCACGTTCGATCCGGCAGTCAAAGGCAAGATGTGGGGTGTAATGAGCGGGACGCATGATCTTCCCCGGCCAAAGATGTGGCGAAAGACTTCGGTCACGCGGTATCGGGGCGGAGTCTGTTCGAGCGTTGATGGGGGCAAGACCTGGAAGGTTTCCAATGCAGGGATGCCGGAGACGGCGCCGACTCATATTCTGCTTGATCCGACGAGTCCAGTGGGACGAAGGACTCTGTGGGTTGCGGCGATGGGGCGTGGTGTCTATAAGAGCGCGGATGATGGGGCGACGTGGACGCTGAAGAATAACGGAATCGTCCAGAATGAACCCTTGGCGTGGCGACTGGCTCGTGCTGGAGACGGCACCTTGTATGTAGCGATTGCGCGTCGCAGTGAGGACGGAAGCATTGCCACGAACGGTGACGGTGCTCTGTACAAATCTACTGACGGTGCTGAGTCGTGGACGTCAGTGAAACTACCAGCGGAGGTTAATGGACCGAATGGAATAACAATCGATCCGCGTGACCCAAACCGTCTTTACCTTGCTGCGTGGACCAGAGCAACTGGAGTGCATGGCAATGGAGGAGGCATCTTTCTGTCGGAAGATGGAGGTAAGAATTGGAAGAATGTACTGAATCGTGACCAGCATATCTATGACGTGACTGTCGATCCTCGCGACCCGAGCATCTTGTATGCGGCGGGCTTTGAGTCCTCCGCGTGGCGTTCGAATGATCGTGGGGAGCATTGGGCACGGATTCCTGGATATAACTTCAAGTGGGGTCAGCGTGTTATGCCCGATCCGGAAAATCCGGGAATGATCTACATCTCGACCTTCGGTGGAGGGGTTTGGCATGGCGATTCCACTCACGATCAACGGCAGCCCGACATTGCTACACCGGAGCTCAAACCTGGGCAATGATGTCGCGTGTCTGTGATGGCGTGGCGCAGTTCCCTACCCAGAGTGATTCGGGACAGGGATTGACTCTCATTCAATAAATAATGGCGGAAGCGGTCCGGAGTAGTTATTCTGAACCGCTTCCGCCAATTGCATGGAGTGAGCAGCATCTACCAGCGAACCCGTCGATGGAGCACCGTCGGTCAGTAATCGGAAAAACTCTTCGTACTCGCCGAGAAAGCCTTCATCTACCAGATGATCGTTAACGAGTGGATGTTGTTGACTGATTGCTTCTGCGGACCACTGGCGGTCACCCTGAAAAGAGAGCGCGGAGCTATAGGATGAGCCAAGCGCGGCTTCAGTTGTGGCTCCTGATGCACTGAGAAAGTAGGATTCGCGTCGCAGTCCTGTGTTCAGCATGAGAGAGATCTCGGCCACTGCTGTATTTGCGAAGTTTAACCGGATCGAATAATCGCGGGCTGCCGCGTTGTCGTGCTCGCGTGATGTTACTTCGATAGACTCCGGATCTCCCATCAAAAAACGAATCGTGTCGAGAGCGTGGATGCCAGTGGCTATCGCGAAATTGGATTCGAGGCGATTGGTGCGTAGCATCTCTGCTCGCGCATACCGTATGGGATTGTGTGCTGCCCACTCTTTGAGCCGCACGATAGACGGAATGGCGCGGCGATTAAAGGCCACAAAGGTGAAGGTGCCGGACGCTGCGGATGCAACGGCTAACGATGTGGCTTCAACGAGGGAGACTCCGGGAGGCTTCTCGATGAATAGTGGAATCCGCAGGGGAAGGAGGGATCGCACAAGCGCTGCGATGGCGGCGGGTTGTACGGTGCATACGATTGCGTCAGGCCTCGCTTCAGCTAGCGCCTTGTGGATATTGTCCGAGGCGAGACGATAGTGAAAGAGATCGCAAAATTCTCTGGCGCGCTCAATTTGAAGGTCGCATATCAGTTCGAGTGAGACGAGCGAATTTTGAGCCAGACGCTGGAGTACAGGCCCGTGGGCATAGCGGCTCCATGCTCCCGCGCCTATATGTGCGATTCGAAGTGGCACGCTAACTTCCTTCCTGTTATTTACTGTGAGATTGGTGGCGATATCGTTAGGACGCGTTCTTGCTTCTTCTCTTTCTATTTCGTTAGGCGTCTTTTTATTGTTTTCTATCGATACTTTATCGCGAATTCAAGTTGCAAGGAACCGTTCGATGAAGCGCAGATATCTGTTGAAGAGCCCCGCGATGCTCCCTTTGTGGCCGCGACTGCATGCACTTGCTTTGCCCTCATTCGGGATGGTCCGAAGGGTTGCAACGGAGTTGAAGGCCTGGACAGAAGATGATGAGTAGGTTCCCCTTAATCTTATTTCGTTAACTTTCCTTAGGCTTTGCTACACTTCGGCTGATACCCCATGAAAGGGGAGAAGCTGCATTCGGCTCGACGCCAATTTGGGGAACTCCAGCCCCTTCGCGCGGGCGAGTGTTGTTCTCGCGGAGGCGATAGAGATGAAGAAATCGAAGACCCAACCACCGATGCTGATTGAAGAACGGCGTCAACACATTCTGTCTCTGATCCAAAAGCAGGGTCGAGTATTGGTGGATGAGCTTTCAAACGATCTTGATCTGTCCAAAATCACGATACGAAAAGATCTCGATTATTTGCAGTCAAAAGACCTGCTGGTGAGAACACACGGGGGAGCGCTGCCTTCGCAGGCAGGAGCCTTGTCGGATCCGACCATTCAGGAAAAAGAAGAATTACATCACGAGGAGAAGGTGAAGATTGCCAGGGCCGCGGCGGCAATGGTATCCGAGGGGCAATGCGTCATTCTCGATTCCGGGACGACGACGACGGAGATCGCACGGGCAATTTCGTCATTTCGGCATCTTACCGTCATTACCAACGCATTGAACATTGCGGCAGACCTGGCACGTAGCGACTTCGAGATCATCATGATCGGAGGCACGCTGCGGAAGAACTCCTTGTCGGTCGTTGGTCCACTGGCAGAGGATGTGCTGAAAGAGATGCATGCGGACATAGTATTTCTTGGAGTCGATGGCTTCGACATCAACGTCGGCTTGACAACCCCAAACGTGCTTGAGGCTCGCGTGAACCGCGCTATGGTAAAGGCGGCGGAGAAGGTCGTGGCGGTTTGCGACTCGAGTAAATTCAATCACAGAAGCCTATCTTTGATCGTTGGAACTTCTGCGATCGATCACGTCATCACAGATAGCAACCTTCCTCCAGAGGAAGTGAAGGCGATTCGGGATGCAGGAATCGAAGTGACGGTGGTCTAAAGGTCTGTGCGTCGTGTAGCTTGCGTCCCCGCCCCGACCCAAGTTTTGTTTAAATTGGAAGGACGAGGCCTTCGCGTGTAGCCTCCGTGTTGCGGACCAACAGAAGGACGAGCACCATTCCAATCAGCGGAATGATTCCGCTCGCAATAATGATGGGGTCAAATGCATGGCCCCCAGTGGATATGCGGGCGTCTGACAGATAACCTATGGCCTTCATGGCGAGGATCGTTCCGATACCGGAACCGGTTCCGCTAAGTCCGCTCACGGTTGCGACAGCGTTGCTGTGGTACAGGTCTGAAGGTAGAACATTCGCGATCGTACTGAAGCATGCATAGGAAAAGGTGGCAATTGCGAAGAGAACCGTAATTACTCCCAGATTCTGAGTAAAGACCGTGGGGATGAGCAGCATTGTGCCGCAGCCACCAACGACAACTACAGCCTTACGAGCGCCCCCGAGTGGCCAGCCTTTGCGGATGAGAAATCCAGAGGCCGCACCACCAGCAAAGTTTCCCAGATCCGCCGCCAAGAACGGAATCCAGATCGCGATAAGACCGCTTCTGAGGTCGATTCCCTTTGCCACAAGATAGACCGGAAACCAGTCGGTGACGAAATACCAAACGGGATCGGTGAATGCCCGGGCTGCGATAACACCCCACGTTTGTGGCAATCGGAGAAGATCGCGCCAACGAATCTTTGTGGCTGGGTTGGTGGACTCGTCCAATCGCCTATCACTGCGCAGCATCTCGAGTTCGCCGGCGGAGATGTTCGGATGCTGCTCCGGCGGATAGTAAAACTTGCGCCATACGATTAGCCAAAGGAGCCCAAGTATGCCGGGCACAACGAATGCCGGCCGCCAACCCCAATGAAAGTAGATCCATAAGACGAGAAAGGGTGAGAGTGCTCCCCCGATGGAGGATCCGCTATCGAAAAACGCTGTCGCCAGTGCGCGCTCTTTTGCGGGGAACCACTCCGATACGACTTTTGTTGCGGCAGGCCAGTTTGCGGACTCGGCGAATCCGAGCGCCACGCGAAAGCCCATGAAGCTGAAGAAGCCATTCGCCAACGGCGTCAGGATTGAAACAATGGAATAGAAGAGGACAGTGAAGGTGATACCCAAGCGCGTTCCTATCCGATCCATCCAACGACCGCAGACCGTCTGACCGACGGCGTAAGCGACACGAAAGGCGATGACAAGATTGGCGTAGTCACTGTTTGTCCAGTGATGTGAGACTTTCAAATAGGGCGCGAGCAGGGAGAGCGTCTGCCGATCCATGTAGTTGATCGTCGTAGAGGCGAAGAGCATTGCGCCAATCCACCAGCGTAGCGAGTGTGTCTTCGTCGGGTTCCGCAGGGTCTGGGTCGGCAATTTTCTTCCTATGCTTGATGAAAAGGATCTACTTCACATTCGTATATCAACGCAGCCATTCGTCCAGGTGACATTCCACAAAGGAGTCATCCGATAGATGTGGATAAGCCTTATATACACGGTCGATTTCCACGCTCTGTCCTGGCGAGAGAGATTCTTCCTCATCGAGACACCAGATGCCTTCCAGAAGGCCCTGTCTATGCAACACCTCATGAATGCCAGCGATACAGCCAGCAAAACTATGTGCTGCATCAAAAAATGCTGCGTTGGCATCCGTAATCTGCTGGGCAAGTGTAAGCGCGTCGATTGGAATTTTAGGGCCACTATGTTTTGCAATGGCGAGATGCTCTACTGCTTTACTTGTCCAGACAGCCCAGTGTCCAAGCAATCCGCCCACTATGCGTAACGTCTCGCCTCCGAAGTTCCAGCGCGTCAGCAGATCGACGAGGATGTTGTCATCATTGCCAGTGTAGAGAGCGATTTCGTTCGCGCGGCCGGAGTCGACTACACCGCGTAAGACGTCCATTGTCTGATAGCGATTGAATGGCGCCATCTTGATGGCGACCACATTTTCAATCTTCGAGAACTCGCGCCAAAATTCGTAAGACAGCGGCCTTCCACCCACTGACGGCTGGAGATAAAAACCTATGACTGGGATGATATTGGCTATCGCTTTCGCGTGGTCAATCAGCTCATTCGTATTGAGATCTTTCAAGCGCCCCATGCTAAGCAATACTGCGTCGTAACCCAGCGAACATGCCAGTTCTGCCTCTCTAATAGCTTGGGACAGAGGTCCACAGACGCCTGCAATCTTCACGACGTTTGATTTTGCGGCTTCCTCCATCGCTAGCTCAAGCACAGGTTGATAAAGGCCGATCTTCGTATCGCGGATGGCGAACTGTGTGGTGTGGACACCGACGGCGACTCCTCCTGCACCTGCAGCAAGATAGTAGCGAGTCAATGCCCGCTGTCGCCGCTCATCGAGCTTACGAGCGGATGTAAGGGCAAGTGGGTGGGCGGGTATAACCAGGCCTTCTGCAAGCCTTTCATAAACGTTCATCAGAACCTACCGTCCTGTGTCTGAAAGTGTGTAGGCTTATTGCTGAGTGCACCGCCTGCAGCAATCCACTCGGCGATCCAGTCGATCATCTCGTCGGGCGTCACCGTCGGATAACCGAAGAGCCGATGACACTTCGCGGAATTGTTAAGTAGAGCGTAGCTGGATTCTTCGCCTGTAAACGAGGCGTCGTGTCCGAAGCGCTTCGCAAATTGTTCGGCGATCCAGCGGGTGCTTAGCGTCTCCGGGCCGGTTAGGTTGAGCACGAACGGAGGCGATGAGCAGTGTGCGAGCGATCTCATACATACGGAATTCGCGTCGCCTTGCCAGATGATGTTGACCAGCGGCATTCTCAAATCCACGGGCCGCCGCTCAAATACGGTACGTGCGATATCCACAAGCACACCGTAACGAAGATCGATGGCATAGTTGAGCCGTAGAAGAGTCACTCTCGTGCCCCATCGATGCGAGGCGTGCTCGAAGATGCGTTCGCGACCAAGGACGGATTGCGCGTACTCTCCTTGTGGGCCAACTGGGGATTGCTCGCTGGCGCCCCCGTGAGTTGCCGGAACAAGCGGA
>DATDHL010000236.1:0-5306 GCA_036521575.1 Edaphobacter sp.
AGAAGAGTCACTCTCGTGCCCCATCGATGCGAGGCGTGCTCGAAGATGCGTTCGCGACCAAGGACGGATTGCGCGTACTCTCCTTGTGGGCCAACTGGGGATTGCTCGCTGGCGCCCCCGTGAGTTGCCGGAACAAGCGGATAGACGTTGCCGCTGGAGAAACAGACGATGCGCGAGTTGCGATAGCGATCCGCCACCAGCGTGGGTAACTGCGTGTTGATCGCCCAGCTCAGATGCTCGGCGCCGGTGGTGCCGAACTTCCGCGCAGCCATGAAGATTACGTTCTCCGCATCGGGCAGTTTCGCCAGTTCTTCCGGCTCCAACAGATCGCAGGTGATCGGTTCGATTCCATGCGCTCGCAATACATCAGGAAGGGCTTTGTCGCTGAAGCGGGCTGCGCCGATTACCCGTACCTTCTTCCCGACAGCATCCGCAGATCTCCGGATGAGCTGTGCGAGCGTGGGGCCCATCTTCCCGCCCACACCGAGAATAAGTATGTCGCCTTCCATCTCGCTTATGGCGGCCATATCGGCCTGTGACGGACGCGACATCCGCTCTTCCAACTGTTTCTGAGTCTCTATCTTCATGTCACCCTAACTCGAATCCTGCAATGGCATAGACCATTGCATCGTTGTTCTCCATCATCGTTCCGCGACGCATGCGCCAGAGCTCTCTGCGACGCGTGAATCCAAAACTTTCAGCGCACTGCACTGCTTCTGTATTTGCCGGCAGCAAATCCCAATACCACCTGCCACGAACGTTTGCAGCTTCTCCAAGATGAGCGGCAATCAATTGTTTGGCCTCGGTCTCTGAACTTGCTACACATGGCCCGAGATATTGCGCTTCTCTTCCCGAGCGAGAGAATACATAGCCATTCGATGTGACATTGCGCCGTCCAGCGTTCGACAGTGACTCCAAAAGCCGTCGGCGCGACGCACCAAATGCTTCCGCATCCAGCGCGAACAGTTCATTAGATAGATCACGTTGAAGATCAACATCTATCTTCATCGGAGTTGGCGCTCCACTATCACGTCCCCATCGTTCAATTCTTGTCTCTACGACAAAACCGAGATCCTCATAAAGAGGACGGCCCTCATCTGTTGCGTCGAGCTTGAGAGTGTGAATGCCACCATGTTCTGCGGCCGCAATTGCATCTTCCATCAGCAGCCTTGCAAGGCCTTGTCTTCGGTAATCGGGCTGTGTGAGGACCATTCCAATCCATGCCAGACGCGTGCCATACGGCAAAAGGGTCGCAGTCGCAACGACCTTTCCGTCATCTTCTATACAACGGCAGCCTTCGGGGGAAAGTTTTATGATGCGGCACCAATCCTCGGAGGTCTGGTTCCAATTTGCGGCCACTGACAATTCCATTGCCGAGGAGACGTCGCCTGGGATCAGATTGCGCACGGCGCTCAACACTAGACGGCCTCTCTGCTCTTCCACCATTTAATGAAGTGGGGAAGCGCAACTTCGGGGGCGGCAAGCTCAGGATGCCAGTGTTTCTCCCACTCAAAGGAGACGAACCCGTCAAAGCCTATTGTGGCTAGTGAGGCGAACATTGCGTCGAATGGAAATTTTCCCTCTCCTGTAAGTGTGTAGGATGTGGAACCTTGAGCATTCCGTTTTGAGTCTTTCAGGTGCACATGCCGAATCCGCGATGATATCTGTGCCGGGATCAGCGGCTCTTCTCCGCTCTGATCAAAGGCATTTGCGGGATCCCATATGATTCCAACCGAGTCGCGATCTAGTTGCGCGAAGATCTCGCTTGCGTGTTCGGCTGATGCGAAATCCCCGTGAGTTTCGAGCCACACCTCAAGCTCACTCGACTTCAACCGATCCGCGAGTTGAGTAAGCGAGTCTGCAATCCATGCGGCTGTCTGCTTGCGATTACTACCCGGTTGAATGTGATCTCCGAAGACTCGGATGGAAGGTGCGCCAAGACCGGCGGCAATCTCCGCCATGCGCATTGCTAAATCTAAGTTGCGGTTTCGTTCCTGAACATCGGGTGAGTGAAAGCATGCGCTGCTACCCATCGAGGCAATGACAAGGCCGTGATCCTGAATGACAGTTCGAGTGGCAGCCAGCGAAGACGATTTGAACTCGGACAGGTTCCAAAGATCGAGTTCACGTGATACAACTCGCAACTCCACGCCATCATAACCATAGGCTACAGCGGCGCGAAGAATCTCCGGCAAACTCCAGTCAGGGCAAGCAAGCGTAGAATAACTTGTTTTCATCATGTCATCCGGCTCAACATGCGCGTAGTAACACGGTTCTGTACAGCGCTACCGTTAAAGAAGAGTTGCAGTTCATCCATAGCCGCATCAGCCATCTGGCCCCGAGTATGGCTACCCCCACCTGCGATATGCGGCGTCATGATCGCGCCAGGTAGTGTCCGCAACGGATGATTCACAGTAAGTGGTTCCTCCGGGTCGGTTACGTCAAGCGCGCACCGAAGGCGACCGCTCTTGACCTCCAGCGTCAAAGCATCGAGATCGATAAGGCTACCCCTTGCGATGTTGATTACAGTCGCCCCGTCCTGCAGGATTGCCAATCGCTCGCGATTCAGGAGATGTCTCGTTTTTTCTGTCGCCGCAGCGGTTACGATAAGGAGTGAACTTCGCTTCAACACTCCATTGAGCGAATCGAACTGCACGGCCATCCCTGCGGCAAGCTCTCTGGGTGCAAACGGGTCGTAGACCCTCCAGCGAACGTCAAAACCACGAAGCATCTCGATAAGGGCGCGGCCAATACGGCCAAAGCCTATCATCCCCACCTCTCGTCCGAGCAGGGATTCTGCTGTCCCGCCAGAGATGTGAACGTCGTTGTAAATGTGATTTGATTTCTTGCGCAGCGCATTGCGGTAGTAGTCGATATTTCGCGCGGCATACATTAAAAGAGCCGCACCCAGTTCTGCTGTAGGCCTTGCCATTGGCCCCGGCGTGTTCACGATGACCAGTTTGCGAAATAAGGACGTCTCAAATCGCCTTCTTACCTCACCCCCACAATGAGCGATGATTCGTACGAATCGCAGTTGTTTCATTGTTTCGGCGGAGAGATACGGGCTATCCCACGTTGTTATCAATGCATTCGCCGTCGAAAGGCCAGCAATGGTTGCAGCATCGTACTTCTGGATTGGGAATAACGTCCAATGTGCAAGGCCGGATAGACGTCTCTTCCGGCGTTCATCGAAGAACGAAGAAAAGAGTTCTTCCCCACTCAGTACGGCGATGATGGGCTTAGTCATAAACCGTGCTGAGTCTAGCACGAATCCCTGCCTTTGTATTTCGTTTTATTTCTTAAAGTATTGCTTGACACCCTATTGGTCACTAAACGAAAGTATAGTGCATGCCTGCAGCAAATTCGACCGACTACGCCGTTATTGTCTGTTATGTCCTTCTTATGGTCGGCGTTGGACTCTATGTAATGCGGTTCAACAGCACCGCATCCGAATATTTTCGGGGCGGCAGCCGGATTCCATGGCTGGTTGCCGGGCTTAGCGCCTTCATGTCCGGCTTCAGCGCGTGGACGTTTACTGGCGGAGCTGGTGTCGCGTATGGATCGGGTATCGTGATCATCGGTCTTTACGTGGGTAATGCGCTGAGCTTTCTGCTCGGCTATTACATCTTCGCCTCTCGATGGAGACGCACGCGCATCAGCACCGTAATGGAGTACCTCTCCGATCGTTTCGGGCCAACGACGCATCAGGTCTTTTCGTGGGCGACGATCATCTTTCAGCTGTTTACAAGCGCCACCATGCTGTATGGGTTGAGCCTGTTTGTTTCGACGGCGTGTCAATTCTCCGTCACCGCAACCATCCTCGTTACGGGAACTGTGATCCTCTCTTACAGCGTTCTCGGCGGCCTTTGGGCAGTGGTGGTCGCGGACTTTTTGCAAGCGTCCATACTGCTTCCCTTCTGCATCGTTTTGACTGCGGTCTCGCTCTCGCATGTCGGAGGCATCACGGGGCTCATTCATTCCCTGCCTTCGCAGATGAAGACCATTCCAGTACACGGCGAGTTTGGATGGATCTATCTTGCCTGCTGGGCCGTGATGGTTTCTTTCGGATACAACACGTCGGCGATGGCACAACGGTATTTCAGTGTTGAAGATGAGCGCGCAGCCAAACGCGTTGCACTCCTATGTTGTGGGCTATTTTCTGTTGGCGCTTTTCTTTGGTTCATTCCGCCGATGGTGATGCGCCTTATCTATCCGGATCTGCATGCAATCTGGCCACACCTAGCCAATCCGAATGAAGCGTCCTACGTCGCCGCCAGTCTTACTTTTCTGCCGCACGGACTTATCGGTGTCATGCTGGCTGCGATGTTTAGCGCCACCATGGCGAGCCTGTCGGCCAACTTCAATCTGAAATCGGCCATCCTGTCGAAGGATATCTACCAGAAGCTTTTTCGTCCGCAGGCGGGTGAGCGGGAGTTGCTTGTCGTCGGCGCTGTCATGACGTTGCTGGTAGGCGGGGTGACGACCGTATTGGCTGCTGTGATGGCATATCGCGGCGAAAGCATCTTCGAAGTCATGATGACTTTCAATACGCTGATCTCTCTTTCCTATGGGCCGCCCGCGCTGCTCGGGCTAGTGTTTCGGCGGACTCCACGGTGGTCAGGTATGGCGACCTTTGCTACGGGACTCACTCTGGGTATGCTTGGCGACTTCGTTTTTCACTGGTCATTCATCAAGCAGATCGTCTTCGTCGTGCCGCCTGCCTTTGCAGTGTTTTTCCTGAGCATGCTGTTGGACCGGACGGAATGGTCGGGGCGAGCGCGGCTCTTCGAAAAACTCGATACTCCTATCGATCCGTCCGAGGTCAGCGATGTTCCGGACTTCAGCCGTCCGGTCTTCCGTTTTCTTAGCCGCACTGTTGCGGGCATTGGTCTCGCATCGCTCCTGCTGTTAATTCCAAACCCGCCGGGTGCGCGCATGACAATCCTGTCGTTTAGCGCCATCACTCTGGCTGTGGCCGCCTCTCTCTGGTTCGTGCCAGGAAGCAGTCAGCCCACACGCGATACAGTCGAGATTCTTGAATACAAATGAATTCATCCCAAATTAATTCTCCTATCCTCCGGTCTGAATTTTCTCGCCGCCGCTTCTCTCAAATGTTTGCAGCGACTGCTGCTTTTGCGTTCTCGCGCAACCTACATGCACAGACCCCGAAGGGTCCGTCGATGCTGATTGGAGCAAATGATCCATTCTGCGGTCTCGATATTCTTCGCGTACGCTACGCCGCCGGGGGGCGGCCTTCAGGCGACATAGCTGGAAATGCTCTCTCCTGGCTGATAAGTGGTCAGGAT
>DATDHL010000237.1:0-18591 GCA_036521575.1 Edaphobacter sp.
ATGCTCAACGCGGCCGCCGCACTTGCGTTCTACAATTTCGCCACAGGACGAAATAGAGTGTGGGTTTAGTAAACTAGTATCTGTCAACCTGCAGGGTCATATGCAGGCGTCATGGAGAGTTACACCTTGTTTGGAACAGGCCTCGGCCACTACATTCCGATAGTTGCCTACTTGGGCTTCTGGGTCATGTGCCTCGTCTCGTTGGGGGGAAGGCCTCTTCTTGGCCTCTATTACATGATGCCATTCCTCCCGTATCGCACCTTGCGGGACCGGTTCCTGGACTTTCCACTGGGCGGCAACGTACTGACCATCCTTGTCATTGCAGTCATTATCGGAGCACTCATCCGCGGCAAGCACCTTCCTAAATCAAAGCTCTACCTGGTTTGGTTTGTCTTTGCCGTCTATCTCTATCTATCCATGTGGATCGGCACCGCGTTCGGAAATGCACCGGCGCCCCTTTGGCTTTCGGACGCCAACTTCGTCGCGTGGAAAGACTACATGCTCATTCCCCTGATCTTTGTGGCAGCAAGCCTGGTGATTGAAGACCGGAAAGCCGTCAGAACGGTTGTTATTCTCACCGCCATTTCTCTTTTTATGATCGACAGAAGCAGCTTGTTCGAGAGCATGTCAAGAACATGGACAACCTTCGATGAGAACAAGCGCGACGGTGGCCCACTAGCCTATGGCTCAAACCAAACAGCGGCATTTCTGGCCCAGTTTGGTATGTTTTTTTGGGGATTAGTGCAATTTGTTAAACGGAAGAAGATCAAATTAATCGGTTATGCGCTCGTGGCCATGACGCTGCTTGCAGCGATGTACACGTTCTCTCGCGGTGGGTATCTCGCGGTGCTCTTTAGTATCTTCGTCCTTGGCCTATTGAAGGATCGAAAGCTCCTTCTCCTCCTCGGAGCCTTCCTGCTGACCTGGCAAGCCGTCGTGCCTACTGCCGTGCGTGAGCGTGTCAACATGACTTCGGACTCCAGCGGACAACTCGAAGCCTCAGCCCAGGAACGAGTCGACCTTTGGAAGGACGCGCAGAAGTCGTTTGCCAGTAGTCCAATCGTAGGAAATGGTTTCGCTACCTTTCAATTCCAGGAGCATGTTGGCGATCTGAAAGACACTCACAACTGGTACGTCAAGGTCATGGTGGAAACCGGCATTGTTGGCATGATTATTGCTCTATTCCTGCTTCAGCAAATGCTCGCAGTGTCCTACCGTCTCTTCAAACAAGCAACCGATCCACTCTATCAAGGCCTTGGCCTTGGCCTGTTCCTTGCGATTTGCGCCAGCATCGTTGCTAATTTATTTGGTGACCGGTGGACCTATATTGAAATTACCGGCATCCTCTGGATTCTCGTTGCCGCTGCGATTCGTGCGTCTCACTTCACTGTGTCGGAGCCGACAACAGAGTCAGCGCAGCTTGATTCCGACATCGCAGTAAATCCATACCTGGTCTATCGATAGAAGTTTCTTGCACTCCACCCTTCAATCCGCCTCCATAGAAATTGCTCGTTGGAAAATTTCCTAAATGAGTATGATCACCGTCTTGCCGCTGGAAGGTTCAAGCCTGAATGATGCGAATCATGCTGAATTGCCCCACGTACTGCTTGTGGTCGATCAGCTTCCCAAAACTCTTGGCGGTGGAGAGCGAATCGTACTTAGGCTCGCAGCCCTTCTTCCAAAGTATGGGTACCGCGCATCGATCCTGACCTTTTCCGTCCATCCCGAAAGCGCCGGCCTTAAATCGCCACCGTGTCCTATCTATGTGCTGCCCTTGCAGCGCACCTATGACCTCACGGCGCTTCGTGCTGCTTTAGACTTCAGACACTTCCTCAAACAGCACCGAATCCAGATCGTCCAGACGTTTTTTGAGAGTTCCGATCTATGGGCGGGATTTGTAACAAAGACGATGTCAAAGTCAAAGCTGATATGGAGCCGGAGAGACATGGGAATACTCAGGGGCCGCAAGCACAATATCGCCTATAGGCTCATGTCCGGCGCTCCCGACGCGGTCTTTGCCGTCTCTGAACAGGTCCGCCGACACTGCATCGACGTGGATCGAATCGATTCCGCTCGCGTCCAGACGATCTACAACGGCCTCAACCTCTCCGATTGGAAGACTGCCTCGAGGCCGTCTAAACCTTCCGGCCAATTCCTCGTCACTACTGTAGGAAACATCCGTCGTGTAAAAGGCCACGACATCTTCATCAAGGCTGCCGCATCCATTGTGCAGCGTTTCCCCAACGGATCATTCAGCATCGCTGGCGACGTGTTGGAGCCTGACTATTTCGCAGAACTGCAAACCCTTGTTCGGGATCTCAACCTATCCAATCATTTCCATTTTGTTGGCGGCATTACGGACATGCAAGAATACCTGTCCACAGCCGACATCTTCGTCCTTCCCTCTCGCAGCGAGGGTTTCTCCAACGCCATTGTCGAAGCCATGGCAGCATCTCTTCCGGTCGTCGCAACCGCAGTCGGCGGAAATGCTGAATCTGTAAAAGATGGCGTCAATGGATATCTTGTCCCCGCGGAGGATTCTTCGGCGCTTTCAGCAGCTATCGCTCATTTGCTCTCCGATCCCACCCAGGCAAAGGAAATGGGCTTGGCTGGAAAAGCACTGGTAGCAGAATGCTTCACCACGGAAGCTATGATGAACCGAATCAGCGCCACATACGGGAACTTACTCCGTTAACAGGATCCTTTTTGCTCAGGTCGATCAGAAAAGCGCGCGTCCCCGCGAATATCAGGAAGTTGCCTCCAGGGCTCGTGCAGATGCTTCCGGTTCAGTCTCGTTAGCCTTCTGAGCCTGGGCTGTGACACGAAGTATGTAGCCGGTTGTGAAGGCGAGAAGTAGCGCCAGCAGGCCACAATCAATGACAAGTTGCCCGACGTGGACATTCAGATCATGCTGCGACCTCTTCTCGAAGATGGGGAGAATAAACCAGAAGACAAAAACACCGCCAATGAGTGGCCCCTTGATTTTCGGGCTCTTTTGGGTCAAGGCAAAGCACAACAGGACAGCCAAAAAAACGTAATCGTAGACGAGGTGCTTTACAAAAAAGAGACTGGCGATAGAGATGAGCGTGAATTCTGCGGCGCGCGGGAGCCGAAAGCGGCTAAGCAGAAGCGCATAAGCAGCGCTACCGAACAAGCCAAGAGCATAGGCAAACTGTCGCGCGTGAATGAAGGCTATGTGAGATTTGAGGGTTTGCTCAGCCACCGTCATCAGATCCGCGAAACCGGGGCTGACGGCAGTCGAGCCAGCAGACACCGTGAAGGGTTCAAACGCGAGCCTGACAAACGGGGTCCTGACAAGCAGCCAGACTCCGAATAGCCCCACGACAGGAACCGCAGCGGCATAAAGAAGAAAGCGCAGCCGACCGCGGAAAAGAAAGAGCATGGCAGCTACAGGTGAGTAGCTGTACTTAGCAAAGCTGACGCCAAACGACAAGCCACCGAGCGCCGTCGAAGTGGCCAGATACGCGCCCGTCAAGAAGAAGAGCTCGAAAAAGGACGTCTGGCCAACTTCCAGCACGACACGAAAGGGTGAACTCATCCACAGCAGGCAGAGAGCCAGTACGGTCTGGAAGCGATCGAGGTTGAAAAGTCGCCGAAGCATTAGTATGCAGACGACAGATAAGCCAACAGTAGTCACCGTCCAGAGAATCTCAGCAAATTTGAAGCTAACGAGACCAAAGGGAAGCAGTATCAAATAGAAGAGGTGAAGATAGTTGGGCGTGACAAAATGGGGGAAGTGGTGCGGGAAGTGTGCGAGTTCCTCCTGCCACGGATCGATACACTGCCCAACCAGACGAGCTCCCATCCACTGAAGATCATGGCACTGGTACTCAATGGCGTGACGAATCCCTGTAACAAGAGAGATAAGCGCAGCGATAATAAGCGGGACAAGGGCTGTACGTCGAATCCGATTTAGTTTCCAGGCCTCGCGCATGGAACTTCCGTATCCCTATCGGGAACTGACATCGTCTTCGTGCTTGTTGATCAGCAGAATAGCACGAGAAAAATTATAGGAAGGGATGTTCGTTCCCATACTCTTCTAGTCAGCGTGTCGAAATCGATCGGGCCACGAATCATGGAAGGGCTGACTCCAAGGCTCAAAAGTCATCCGCCAAGCCACCAGCAGATCCACACAACAATCAAGGGATCTGCACTGCAGAATATTCCACCTATTCGCTCTACTAGAAACTAAAGAAAGCCCGGCCACTCGCCGGTGTTTCCTGTCTCTATTTGTTTCGATCAATGGTTTAGGTGAAAATTGGCGCTAAGCCTTTGGAATGAGCATCTTGCCACAACACATTTGTTTGGACTCTTTTTAGCGACCTCATATTTTCCATCCAATTGCAAACAAGTGACTTACTAATCGGCCCCACCGCATTAGGCTTCAAGTCTTTGGCGTTCGTGTGTATCATCGCGGACAGCGGAAAGTCCTCGCTAAATTGGCGGTCTGTTCGACGCTAACCTCGAACGTGACATGAAGTGGAACGTACAGGACTCAAGTGGATACTGCATCCACTTGACGACTCATATCTCTGATTGGAGATTTCACAATGTCGTTCATTGACCGCTCGCCGCTATTGGCGGGGATGAATTATGCAAAAGGCC
The DNA here is from genome assembly GCA_036521575.1 of Edaphobacter sp. Classification (GTDB taxonomy): domain Bacteria; phylum Acidobacteriota; class Terriglobia; order Terriglobales; family Acidobacteriaceae; genus Edaphobacter. Next base: position 4,627 of record DATDHL010000237.1, read on the forward strand.
AAGTTCTGACTCGCCTCAAGCTGCGTGGGCATCATTCAGGCTCGACCGGTCTTAATATGTCGGTTGAAGATGCTGCTGCCTATGCTCGCCGAGTAGTGGCCGACTACCTGACATACGGAGCGGGAGGCGACACGGAGCGCCTGAAGGGGAAAGACGTTCTTGAAGTCGGGCCAGGAGACAATCTGGGCGTCGCTCTTCTCCTGCTGGCGAAGGGGGCGCGTACGGTAACCTGTATCGACGGATTCGCTCCAAATTTCGATGCCAACCACAACTCACACATTTATAGGGCGATCTACAACGGTCTCAACGCTGAGGAACGGGAGCGCGTTAAGGATGTAGTAACACTCCAATCCGATGGAACTGCGGCCGTCGGAGGAGACCGCCTACTCAGCCGCTACGGGGTCCCGATGGACAGTGTTACGACACCTCTCGGATCTCAGAGCTACGACATCGTTATCTCTCGTGCAGTGTTGGAGCATCTGGGAAATTTGGAGATCGGCTGGAAGAACATGGTCCGATGCCTTCGATTGGACGGTGAGATGTGGCACAAAGTCGATTTCCGCTGCCACAACCTCTTCGGGCAGATACATCCACTCTATTTCCTGACCATCTCCGACACCCTCTGGAATCTGATCTCACGTCCTGATCCAACCATGAACCGTCTGCGATTACCGACCTACCGCGAATTGGCAGCGCGCGACTTTTACGATTCCCGCTTTTATATCACTCACATCGCGGGCGAGAACGAGTTTTCGCCCCATATTGAGAGCCTGATTCCGGGGACGCATTACGGCCAACGGAACCTTGATGGTCTTCGAGATATCCGTCCACGCCTACAGAAGTGTTTCTCTGATTACAGCGACGAGGATCTGCTTGTAACCGGAACATTTCTTGCCCTCCGCGGCGTTCGCACATGAACAATTGGTCTGCTGACTTTGCAACAATTTCGAGTGCAACCCTCGGCGATATGGGAAAATACGCAAGATGGCCACGGTCGACGTTATTATCCCTTCGTTCAATGCTGCTCACTACCTGCCGGCCGCCATTGAGAGCGTCGTTTCACAGACGTTCGATGATTGGCAGATTTTGCTCGTAGACGATGGCAGCACTGACAATACTGTTGAAGTAGTTGCTCCGTTCTTGGAGCGCCTCGGTTCCAAGATTAAGTACATCAAGCAAAATAACCGCGGGCTACCGGCAGCAAGAAACACTGCTATTAAGGCTTCAACAGCCGAATTCCTTGCTCTCCTCGATGCTGATGATGTATGGCTGCCTTGCCGCCTTTCAGAGTCATTGAAAGCCTTTGCAGAGCGGCCGCAAGCTGGTCTTGCCTACGGCCTCGTCACTACCATCGACCCGGAAGGTCGGTTGGGAAGAACATTCGCGGGAAACCCAAGATACGCCGAAGGGAATATTGCGCCGCACATTTATATGCGTAAAGTTGAATTGCCGTGCCCCACTATGACATTTCGCAGAAAATGCGTTGATGAGGTCGGCCCTTTCGACGAAACGATGCGCGCGACAGAAGATCGCGATCTCTGGCTTCGGATCGCCCTCCGATACGAAGTCGCGTTTGTGCCCAAAGTCATCGCTCATTACAGGATTTCACCAGGTTCGATGTCAACCGATCCCAACCGAATGTTACGAGCCCAATTGCACTTCATCAAAAAACATTATGGCGCACCTGGTTGCGGGATACTCGCACGCCAGATCAGTTGGGCTCGCGCCTATAAGCAGCGAGCCGAGGCCCTGAAGAGTCAGAACCGTCCGTGGGCTGCCCTGATAAGTTCCTTGCGAGCTGTAGCACTCTGTCCAATCGATATGGATAACCCCAGAACTGCAGCGTCGCTGTTCTGGAATTGGATTGGAAGTCCGAGACGGAGCTAGGCCTTGGTTGAACGGTCCCGCAAGTATAGAAATCCTCTCCAGGCACCCGCTACCAGGACAGCTGTCCCCAACGACTTCATCACTGTAGAGACATGCGAAGCTCCACGAGAAGGACTCGGTTCAGGCTGCGATGAGCTCTTGTCTATAGCTTTAGTGCGCGAGAAATCCCCATAGCCATACTCATGCCAGGTCTCATCCTTTAGTTGCGGATCGCTACAGCTACCACCCGTCTCGTGCAGCCAAGTAGCAGGGCATTTCCAGTTACTCTTAGCGCGATAAGTAATATTGTTGCTAAAGCTCGCTCCCGGATTGGTGAACATCTTCAGATCGCTATTGCTGTAGATCGGCGAGGGGTAGCTCCCATCCACGTTGGGAAAACCAATAAAGATATTGTCGTCATATTTGATAGCGGCCTTGGGCGATGGATTCCCAAGATACTCGACCTCCAAAGCAAGGCGGTTTGCCGAGTAAATAATGTTGCGCTGAAATATGGCAGGCTGAGTCTCTGGCACATTGACGACGACTGCACTGTCCCCCGCCCGGCAAAACAGACTCAACTGCGCGTTGAATCCCGGCGGCGTGCCCGGGATCGCCTTGGACATGGCCCTACAATTGCCGACGATAAGATTGTCGGTTATGATCGCCGCTGCGCCACCTACCTTGATCTGTTGTCCCATACTGCTGAAGGCACGCGTGTTCGTAACGGTCATGCTCGAGCCTGTACCACCGATGTGCAGCGCATCTAATCCGTCCTGCGTGTTGAAGCTGACAACCCCCTGATCGAAATGCACCTGCCAACCTGGCGGATCGCTGTCCTTTGTCGCCGTTCCGAAGCCGTCGCCATATCCCCCATGGTCCTGATCCGTGCAGTCTCCAAATGGGAGCGGATGCACAATGGGGTACTCCTCGGCACAACCGTTCCAACTGATGTCGTAGTGGGACACATTAAGCGATCCCACTCCAGTGGTCCCGTCGCCCTCATCGGCGTTCCAGCCAGAACTGGCGTTACCTAGAATATCGACGTAGTCCATTACTACGCCATTTCCGGTAGCTCCAACTATGCCTGAGCCCGCAAGACCATGGATGTGAATGTCTGTAAGCGTATCGTTTGTTGAAGTGTTGTGTAACTGAATCCCGACCAGAGCGAAGTCCTGCGTCGAATCGCACCCAACTTTCTGCGCTGCCTTGCCACACCCCGAGAAATCCGTGATATCGAGACAAGCGACATCCACATAGGAAGCCCCATACAAGCTCATGACAGCGTATGCCCCTCGCCCACCATGGAGCTGCGTCTTAGCCGATGCGCTATGACACGAAGCGTAGTTCTCACCCAGAATGCGCGTGTGCTGTGCAGCCGTGCCGGATGGAGGGGGCAGCATCCCGGAACTCGACGCGTCCCCCGCGATACCCCAGCCGTCGTACTTAGTACCGTTCCAACCTATCCGGTAGGAGACACCTGTCCCAATAGAGCCTCGAATGATCACCGTATCGCCTCCAGCAATCACCCAACCCCAGGCAGGAAAGTGATGGCCATCGGCATAGGTCCCATCCGTATACAGCATACGCACGTCATTGAACGCACAATGCTTGTTCACGCCTGAACCCGGGTAAGCCGCGTCGGCCTTACCATCGCACTGGCCTTTAGTAACGTTTGTAGAGTAGCGCGTGCCCCCATCCGGACGAACATACCAGGTCATTCCGTAGAGAGGGAGACACGCACATCCTAGAAGCAATACACAAAGCGTTTTGAGACATATGCGGCTATTGAGGAAATTCATACGCTCCGATGCTCGGAGGATTCGGCCGAGTTAGGCCAGTATAATCGAGAAGGATCGTAGGTACAGTCACTCCCGCTCCGACGACAGGACTGGTGCTGGACGCCGGGGTCATGTTGCCATAGCCATAAGGATGGTACTTCTCATCCACCAATCCAGGATCCGTGCACAGCGCCTTGCTCTCACCAAGCGCAGGGCACATCCAGTTGTTCCTATATCCGAAATAGGAGTTATTCGACCAACTCGCACCCGGATTCGTGAGCATCTTTAGATCCGTGTTGCTGTAAATCGGAGTGGGGTTCGCGCCGCTCCCGGAGTTCGGAAATCCAACAAATATATTGTTGTTGAATTGCAGAGTGTTAGTTCGCCCTGTGTCGTCGGTTGAATACTCTACCTCAAGACCAATCGATCCCTGGGTAAAAACCGTGTTGCCTTGAAAGATAGCTTGGTAGCCGGGTGTGACGTTGATAACAACTGCTGTATTCGCGGCCCTGCAAGGTGACCCTAGAACCGACCCGAATCCCGCAGGTGTACCCGGAATTGCTTGCGTCGTCATCGCCTCACAATTCCCGACAATGACGCTATCTTGTATCGTTGCGGTAGCTCCACCTACCTTTAGTTGCTGTCCTTCATTTCCATACGCCAGCACTCTCGTGTCAGTCATTGTCGACCCGGGACCGCTGATATGAAGCGCATCCAATCCATCCTGCGTGTTGTAACTTACAGTGCCACTATCAAAGTGGACCTGCCAACCAGGAGAAGGACTTGCTACAGTCGCAGTACCGAAGCCATCTCCATATCCTCCGCTGGACTGGTCGGTGCAGTCTCCGTACGGAACAGAGTGAACAATCGGATACTCCTCGGCGCAGCCGTTCCAACTGATGTTGAAATGAGACACGAGGAGTGATCCCACACCAGTGGTCCCGTCGCCCTCATCGGCATTCCAACCGGAACTGGCGTTGCCTAGAATATCGACATAGTCCATCACTACACCATCTCCAGTAGATCCAGCTACGCCTGCACCAGCAAGACCATGGATGTGAATATCTGTGAACGCATCATGAGTTGAGGTGTTGTGTAACTGAATCCCGACCTGAGCGAAGTCTTGTGTCGAATCGCATCCTACTTTCTGCGTTGCCCGACCACACGCCGAAAAATCCGTGATGTCGAGACAAGAGACGTCTACGTAGGAAGCCCCATACATGCTCATCACAGCGTAAGCTCCCCACCCACCATGAAGCTGCGTCTTAGCCGATGCGCTGTGACACGAAGCGTAGTTTTCACCCAAAATACGCGTGTGCTGCGTCGCCGTGCCCGAAGGAGGGGGAGGCATCCCGGAACTCGTCGGGTCTCCTGCAATACCCCAGCCGTCGTACGTAGTACCGTTCCAACCTACACGGTAGGAGACGCCCGTCCCAATAGAGCCTCGAATGATGACCGTATCGCCGCCAGCAATCACCCAGCCCCAGGCCGGAAATGAAGGGGCGACGGTATACGTTCCGTCCTGATACAGCATCCGCACGTCGTTGAACGCGCAGTGCTGGTTCACACCGGTGCCAGAATATGGTGCATCCGCCTTACCATCACATTGGCCTGTAGTCACATTTGAAGAGTAGCGTGTGCCGCCATCGGGGCGAACATACCAGGTCGTCCCTGGCCCTGCAGGCTGTTGCGCTGCTGACACAGTAAGGGCGATCGCAGCTGACTGCGTTTGGGCTGGATTGCCATTGTCCGTTACAACTGCGATAAATTGGGACATTCCAGCTGCCGTAGGTGTACCCGAAATTACGCCGGTGGTGGCCGCCAGAGTGAGCCCGGCAGGAAGGCTACCGGCTTTGATCGACCAGGTATAAGCCGGCGTCCCCCCACTTGCTTGTAAAGGTGCCGAATAGGCGGTGCCTACACTCCCGGAGGATGGCGTTGAAGTCGTGATCGCCAGTGGAGAAGATCCGACCGTGATCGATTCCGACGTTGCGATTGCCTGTGCGGGGTTCGCTGAATCAGCGACTGCAACCGTGAAGCTGAAGGTTCCGTTAGCTGTTGGCATACCGGATATCACGCCACTCGGCGCCAGAGTTAGTCCCGCTGGCAAGCTTCCGGATAGGATCGCCCAGGTATAAGACGGCGTCCCTCCACTCGCCTGTAAGGAAGTGGCGTAGGAAGTACCGATGCCCCCAGAAGGCAGTGTTGACGATGTAATAGCGAGCTGAGAAGGCGAGACAACGATCGAGGCAGATATCGAATTGACCTGCGCCAGGCTTCCAGAGTCCCTAACCATAACCGTAAAACTGGACGTCCCACTCGCACTCGGTTTACCAGCAATCACACCGGTCGAAGCAGATAGGCTGAGTCCAGACGGCAGCCTACCGGATGTGATCGACCAGGTATAACCCGGTGTGCCTCCACTTGCCTGTAACGATACCGAATAGGCCGTGCCGACACTCCCGAAGGATAACTGTGATGGCACGATTGTCAGTTGAGAAGGCGCAACGGTGATCGAGGCGGTTGTCGATCTTGTTTGGCTGGGACTTCCTGAGTCCATTACGGTGTCTGTAAAACTGAAAGTCCCGCTAGCAGTCGGTGTACCGGTAATTAAACCGGTCGATGACACAAGAGAGAGACCCGCCGGCAATTGTCCGGACGTGATTGACCATGCATAGGTCGGTGTACCTCCGGTTGCATTGAGCGCACTGGCGTACGGTTGATTCGCGACAGCGCCTGGAAGAATGGTCGAACTGATCACGAGTTGATTGGAAGACGTTGCGGGAGCCGTGACGGTTAAAGGCACAGGCTGTGACTGCTCCCCGTTCTGCAAATTCTGGACCTTCAATTGAACAGTAGCGGGAGTCGCAAGATTACTGCCTTCAACTGCCCCGGATAATGTATTGGCGTCCACAACGGTTGTGGGAAGCGCGTGCCCATTCCAAAGAATGGCAGCCTTATTCGTAAAATGATCTCCCACCACCCGAATGATCTGACTTTGCGTACCCACCGCTATAGTCTGCGGAAGAATTTGGCTGATACTCGGAGCCGTGGATTGAGAAAGCCCAGGGTTTCCGCATCCCAGTACGGGTAAGTAGATAGAAATGCCAATGCTGGTCACGATCGTCTTTAACACTTTTCCCAAAACGCACCTCTGGGTTCGTTGAACTTACTCGGCCGAACAAACCGATAAAATACTTCAGGCCACTTACTAAGTACCCACAGTTAGAATCGGCCGTGTTAGTACTTAGAATCAGTAGATATAAGTGCAACTTACGGGTTATTTGTAACACCGTAAGCAAAAAATGGCGTGCGTCTACGCTCTGATCCACAGTTCCTCTGTGGTTCAATTCCAGGTCAATCTAAGTTAGGAGCCTAGCGTTACTCGCAACGCGAGAGTATTCCCCGTTAGAGCTGGATATTCCACTTTCGTGTTAGTGGAGCTAATCCGGCACTATCGGAGGTGGACCTCATGGGGAGTCTCAGCCTAATGCCTAAGCAGCCTTCCTGCATGAAGCCATCATGGGCGATGGGAATTGATTTTGGGGAGGTAAAGACGGACATATCGAACGAAACTCGTGCCTTCCTAAGAAAGATAGCTCGAATGAGCAGATCTCCTAAATCATTAGAACCGGCAGAGTAAAAGTAGCCACAAATTCAACTCAGTGGCGAACATCTCGAAGGATTACTCGTTTCTTATATCACATACGATCTCCATGGAACGTAATCAAAACTGAATATTGTTCTCTTCGCAAATTAAACGACCTCGGCGCATTTTTCTCTCGCCACCGCTATTCTCGAAACCTCAATTAATTTCACCAGCGCTGAAGAATCTCTAAGCTGGTTATTATGATTGCATTGGCAAATTTCGTTCCCGCAGACAAGAATCGGTTCCTTCGAAGGATCTGGACCTGCGCATTGCAGTCGGCAGTCCACATCATTTTTGTTGAAAATAAAAAATCTCAATTCTTAGTTCATGTCTCGAACGCAAGAACGAGACATGAACTACGGAAGCAATATCGCCCTAAGCGATACGTTGAATAGCTCCGCGTAACCGCCTAAAACGCAAAGGAGCAGGGAATCTGTCCCTGCTCCTCCACCGCACTAACCCAAATCAAATCCGCTAACAGCGCACGATCTTAGGCGACTGAATCCCCTTCGTTGCATTACGGGAATCCACCACCAGCTTTGCCTTGCTGACGATGTCTTCGTAGTCATAGTCGGAGTGATCCGTCATGATCAAAACGCAGTCGTATTGTTCGAGATTCTCAAGTGGAGTACAGGTCATATTCAGGTTGTAGTGACGCCCTCGACCAACCGTCGGAAAGTAAGGATCGTTGTAGAGAACTTCGGCGCCCTGTTCACGCAACAGCTCAATCACCGTAAGCGATGGAGACTCGCGTAAATCGTCGATGTCCTTTTTATAAGCCATACCAAGCATCAGAATTCTCGAGCCATTCAATGCCTTCTTATGCCCATTGAGACCCTTCGCGACATACTGCACAACGTGCGCTGGCATCGACTCATTGACCTCTCCGGCCAACTCAATGAACCGCGTGTTGAAGTCGTATTCCTTCGCCTTCCAACTCAGATAAAAAGGATCGATCGGAATGCAATGTCCTCCGAGCCCTGGTCCCGGATAGAAGGGATGAAACCCAAATGGTTTCGTCGAAGCAGCGTCGATGACCTCCCATATGTCCACACCCATGCGCAGCGAGAGCAGCTTCAATTCATTGACCAGCGCAATGTTCACGCACCGGTAAATATTCTCGAGCAGCTTGGTCATCTCCGCCACACGCGTCGAGGACACTCTGACAGCCCGCGTAAATATTCCTTGATACAGAACCGCGGCAAGCTCAGTGGCTATCTCTTCATGCCCGCCCACCACCTTCGGGATATCATGCCGCGCCACCGTCACATTGCCCGGATCTTCCCGCTCCGGAGAGAACGCCACATAGAAGACGCCTGCCTCTGCGACACCTCCCTTGCCCTGAACCTTCAACCCATGCAGATTCCCAGCTTCCAGAAGTGGAATCATAAGTTCTTCCGTTGTTCCGGGATAAGTCGTACTCTCGAGCACAATCAACTGACCCTCTTGAATCCACGGAGCCGTTGACTTGGTCGTGTTCTCCACATAGCTCAAATCCGGTTCCCGATGTTCCGTCAGCGGAGTCGGGACGCACATGATGATGGCGTCTTGAGCCGACAGATGAGAGAAATCCGTTGTAGCCGTAAACCCTCGTTGGCGCGCCCCCTGAATCTCTTCTTTCGCAATGCGATAGATATAGGATCGGCCAGCTTTCAGGTCGGTCACCTTATTGGCATCGATGTCGAAGCCCGTCACTTTGAATCCAGCTTCGGCAAGAAGCAGCGAAAGCGGCAGCCCAACATATCCAAGCCCAATGACTCCTATCTTGGCTGTGCGGCTCTCAAGGCGATTGAGACGCTCCTGGGCAATCTTCGGTAGGACAATTTGGTTCGTAGTCAGCATGTCAGGATTATCGCATCCGGCCGATTACGCCCCATATTTCGCTTAAATACGCATCTAAGCCGATAATCGCCTCATGGCCGCTCCGAGCGGGACGGCGTGCGCAGAAACTGCACAAAAGTTGCATCGACTCGAACCGTCGTGCCAGAAATACTGAACACCCACACCGCCACTGGATTTGCGTTGAGCCGTTGTGCTCCGTGCGGCTGACAGGGAGGCATCCGATGCAACATAATCTTGATACAGCCCCTGCAACAGCTCAGGGCGGAGGATAGATGGCTCGTTATCTCATTACAGGAATCGCCGGCTTTATCGGGTCATCGCTGGCCCACGCTCTCGTTGACCAGGGACACCACGTTCAGGGAATCGACAACCTCTCGACCGGAAACCTCGATAATCTCTCCGACATTCGCAATGCGATCTCGTTCCAGCAAATGGACCTGCAAGATGCCGCAGGACTCAAGTCTGCCTGTGAAGGCGTCGACTACGTGCTCCACCAAGCCGCCCTCGCCTCCGTTCCACGCTCCGTAAAGGACCCCGTTGCCTCACACGAGTCCAACATCAACGGAACCCTCAATCTTCTTCTCGCTGCACGCGACGCCCGCGTCCGCCGTATTGTCTACGCCGCATCCTCTTCGGCCTACGGAGATCAGCCCACCCAGCCCAAACAGGAAGATATGCTCCCCCGTCCTCTCTCGCCGTATGCCGTGCAGAAACTCACCTGCGAATACTACATCCAGTCCTTCTACCGCACCTATGGCTTAGAGGGAATTTGTCTCCGCTACTTCAACATCTTCGGCCCCCGCCAGGCCGCCGACTCCCCTTACTCCGGCGTCATCGCCCAGTTCACCTACAAGATGATGGCTGGTGAGACGCCAACCATCTTCGGCGACGGCCTCACCAGCCGCGACTTCAACTACATCGACAACGCCGTCAGCGCCAACCTGCTCGCCTGCTGCGCTCCCAGCGAAGTAGCCACTGGCCGCGTCTTCAATGTCGGGACTGGAAAGAGCCATACTTTGAACGAGGTTTACGCTGTCATCGCCGAGCAGATCGGCTTCGCCGGCAAACCCAACTATGGTCCTTCCCGGGAGGGTGACATCAAGCACTCACTCGCAGACATCACCCGCGCCACCTGCGAACTCAACTATCAGCCGAAGGCTCAGTTCCACGAGGGTCTGCGGAAGACCGTAGCTTGGTATCTGGAAGAAAAGAAAAAAAAGCAACCTGTTGGAGTGCCGAGATAATCGACCGGCTCTCTGGCCTCGTTGGATTAACGACAACATCTCGCAAAAAAAAATGAGTGAGAAGATCTCTTCACACTCACGGACAAACGAGGAGGAATCTGGATCTTACAGGAGCGCTCCCGGCACCCCTGTAAGATCCCGGGGAGAAACTATGCCCGCCTCTTGCGGAACAGCAGACCCGCACCCGCAGAACCGATCAAACCGGTTCCGAGCAGCAGCAAAGTGCTTGGCTCTGGAACAACGCCGCTGGCAGTAGTGACCGTACCGGTAAAATCCATACCCATTGCAAAGCTGCCAATCTGCTTGACGTCGAAGTCCAGCGTATGGTTACCGGCTGTAAGGAACGCGAGGGCCCCCGGATTCGTCAGCTGACTGAGGGATAAAACGGTCTTGCAGTTAGGCTGTAGATTTTGGCACGTGCCATTGAGGCCGGGTGCAAAATTAATGAGTAAATTCGCTGTATTGCCATCTAGAAACACCTCAACCGTGTCATCTGCAAGAATGTTGAAGGTGAACGCCGTTGCATTTCCAGTCAGCGTGAAATTGGTTGAAAAAAAGTAATCGCCATTAGGCGCGTAGATGCCTCCAGGGTTTGAGGCCAGTGGCGTGGTAGGTCCGGTCTGGCCATACGAGATCCAGCTCGAAGTGCCGGTCAACGTATTGTTCCACACCGTGCCAGGAGAAATATTCGAGGTTGCGGAAGTAAGGCCGGCGCCGGGTACGGGAGTCGATGCCCCAACATTAAACTGCATCGCCGTGTTGCTATTACCCATGTTCGATTGCCCGGTTCCGTAACTTCCGATGTTGATTGTGTCAGCTGACGCGAAAGCGGCCGAGAGTATCACTACTACCGCTCCAAGTCCTGAGAGTCTTGAGTACAGCTTCATTGAGTCCTCCTGAATTCCGCATAGAAGCGGTGTGCTCTGGATAACGGGGTCCCAATACAGCTCGTACAAAACATCATTCGCGAACGATAAATTCCAGCGCTACCTGCCGGAGTTCCCTATTGCAAGCTTTCGTGTCACCTGTCGTTAGATGCACATGCATCTGACGCGCCACCAATAATACTCCTGTTGTCAATTATTTGGCGGGAATCTTCTGCATTAACATGCACTTGTTTGCACATATCGCTGCTAAGCTAATAACAGTGGTCATTAAGCCCGCTCAAAATTTTTTTATCCTTCCCGATATTTTCGGGAATCGTGTGAAAGACCGCGCCGGCACCACCCATCTCCACTCCTCAAAATCGGTTTCTGAAACGGGCAGGCCAACCCGGCGCCTGCGAAGCCGTCCAAGAACACAGGAAGAACTCGCAAGGCAGGATAAAGAATGTCAGTAACCTCAACCCCCTTCGCATCACCCATCAGCTCTCGCCCGCTCAAAAGAATCCTGATCCTCCTGCTGCTGCTTCTTCCAGCTCTGGCGCCTGCCCGTGCTCCCGCCGCGTCCCCACTCATCGGCAACGCGCTCAACGACGGCTATCACGACATGTATAACCTGCAGTTCCCGGCTGCTCACATCAAGTTCGAACAATGGATGGTCTCCCACCCCGCCGACCCCATGGGCCCGGTCTCCGACGCCGCCGCTTGGCTCTTCGGCGAGTTCGATCGCCTCCACATCATCGACGTCCAGCTCTTCGCCGATCAGAGCCGTTTCGACAACCGCGAGCGCCTCACCCCCGACTCTGCCGTCCGCAAGCACTTCGACGACCGCACTGACCAGGCTGGCCGCCTCGCCGACGCCGCTCTCCAGCGTAACTCCAAAGACGCCAACGCCCTCTACGTTAAAACTCTCATCTCCGGCATGCGCTCCGACTACGCCCTCATGATCGAGAAGCGCGACCTTTCCGCACTCAACTACAGCAAGGAAGCCAGCGCCTACTCTAAACAGGCCCTCGCCGCCGACCCCACCCTCTACGACGCTCATCTTGCCAGCGGCGTCGAGAACTATATGCTTAGCCTCAAATGGGCCCCCCTTCGCTGGCTCCTCAACTTCACCGGAGCCTCCACCAGCCGCGAAGAGGGCCTCCGGCTCCTCCACCTCACCGCCGAAAAGGGCCACTACCTCGCCCCCTTCGCCCGAATGATGCTCGCCGTCGCCGCCCTTCGCGACAACCGCCCCCAGGAGGCCCGCGACATCCTTACCGCTCTCTCAAAGGAATACCCCCAAAACACCCTCTACGCGCAAGAACTCGCACGCATCCATTAGCACCCCTTGCCGCCCCTGCCGATAATCCAACACTAAATTCGACTCAGCGTGTACGCTGGATGCACTCGCTGGCCATCAGACGATCGGTCATCTGTCAGGAATGCAGTTAGCCCAAGTAACCGAAAAGGGTCCTTATAAGCATGCGTATTGCGTCAGTCGGAACGGCCTATCCCCCTCATCGCTATCCACAGGCAGTCATCACCGAGGCCCTCCGCAACCGCTGGCAGCACAAGATGGAGGAGCCCCGTCTCATCAGCCGCCTCCACGCCAACTGCGGTGTCGAGTTCCGCCACATCGTCTTCCCCCTCGAGACCTACCCCACCCTCGATACCTTCACCAAAACCAATGACGCCTGGATCAAAGCCGCCGTCGACCTCGGTCAAATGGCCATCTGTCGCGCCCTCGACCACGCCGGCATCGGCCCCCAGGACATCTCCGCTATCTTCTTCGCCTCCGTCACCGGCATCTCCAGCCCCACCGTCGACGCCCGCCTCATCAATCGACTTCCCTTCCCCGTCAACATCAAACGCACCCCCATCTTCGGACTCGGCTGTGTCGCAGGGGCCGCCGGCATCGCCCGCGCCGCAGATTACGTCCGCGCCTTCCCCCGCGAGTACGCCCTCCTGCTCTCCGTCGAACTCTGCTCCCTTACCTGGCAGGACGACGACCAATCCATCGCCAATCTGATCTCCTGCGGTCTGTTCGGCGACGGCTCCGCGGCTGTGGTCATCGCCGGTGCCGAAACCCCACTCGCGAAGGAGCACCGCGGCCCCCGCATCCTCGACACCCGCTCCACCTTCTACCGCAACACCGAACGCGTCATGGGCTGGGACATCACCAGCACCGGCTTCAAGATCGTCCTCTCACCCGAGGTTCCGAAGGTCGTCAACGACAATCTCCTGCAGAACGTCCAGGGCTTCCTCGCCCACAACAACCTCACCATGGACGACATATCCAGCTACATCTTCCATAGCGGCGGCCCCAAGGTCCTTGAAGCGATGGAGACCTCACTCTCTCTGCCGCCCAACGCCCTTGCCCCATCGTGGAAGAGTCTCCGCGAGGTCGGCAATCTCTCCGCCGCCTCCGTCCTCGCAGTCATGGAGGACTACCTCAACATCCATCCAGGAGCCCCCGGAACCTACAGCATCCTGGCCGCCATGGGCCCAGCCTTCTGCTCCGAACTCGTCCTCCTCCAGTGGTAGCAATAAATCCCCTGGCTGGCCGCTGTCTTCTAGTTGCCATCCCCGAAGGGGATCTGCTTCCGTCGTTGCTTTTCTGGTTGTCATCCCCGAAGGGGACCTGCTTCCGTCGTTGCTTTTGCTCGTCATTCTGAGCCGAAGGGCGAAGAATCCCTGTATTTTCGAGGGGAGCGAAGCGA